>SCST01000643.1 GCA_004299465.1 Methylovulum sp.
AAAATTATTGGCGGCCGGCGCCGATTCGGGATCATCGACAATGGCAATAATCGTCAGCTCCTTGGCGATGGCGCGTGCGGAAATGGTTAAAAAAACATTATCGGAATCAGCAGGATAAAAGCAGAACAGTACGTCGACAGTACCACCTATGCCTATCGCTTTCAGTTCCTCGTCATTACGGAAATCAATGACTTGGGTTGCAAAGCCCTGTTCTGCCATTAATGAGGCTTCCGCGTCGTTCCCACCGATAAAGACCAGGCTGTTCCTGCTTTGCCGCAAGCGTTTCATGACTTCCAGCGACATAATGCTGTAACCGAAAACAGCGATGTGTTTCATCGTCTCCGTCCATGTTTCAAGCGGCTGTGCTCAACCTGGTCGCGAAAATAGTCGATACTGACGTCCCGGCCTAACAGCAGGAGCAAATCGCCTGCCTGCAAAATAAAATGTTGCGCAGGATTGAAATAAAAATGCTGGTGGCTGACCTGGTAGCGATTTTTATGTTTGACGTGTACCGGGTTGGTACTGATGACGCCGATTAACACCAGTTTTCTTTGCGTAAAATTAAGCTCGGCAATGCTTTTGCCTTCGATATCGGAAGTCGCGGCTACCTTGACGGTTTCCATAATAAACTGTTTCTCCTGTCGCAGAATGCCGAAAATAGCTTCAAAAGCAACCGGTTGGCCGATATATTCGGCAGCGACCATGCCGGCTATTTCAAAGGGTTGGATAACATCGTTCGCACCAGCCTGGTAGAGTTTTTTAACATTGTCTTGCTTATTGGCGCGGGAAAGAATCCTGATATCGGGGTTTAAATGCCGGCTGGTCAACGTGATATAAACGTTGACGACATCATCCCCGGTTGTGCACAGTACGGCGCTGGCCCCGTGGTTAATGCCCGCATGCTTTAATATGCTGTTTTTACTGGCATCCGCCTGAATAACCAGGTAGCCCAGCCGCTTTGCTTTCAGGACATTCGTTTCATCGATGTCGATGACGACGAAATGTTGCTTGTCTTTTGCCAGCCGGGACGCGATATGCTCGCCTACCCGGCCGAAGCCGCAAATAATCACGAAATGGGTATAGCGTTTCAGCTCGGTGTAGGTCCGGTTTTCACGCATGTCCTGCATTTTGTCGTTAAATGCCGAAACCATGATCGAAGTCAGGAACGAAAATACGCCCAAGCCGCTTAAAATCAACGCCATTGCGACCAAACGCCCGCCTGTCGTATGCGGCGTTATATCGCCGTAACCGACCGTTGAAACCGTGACTATCGTAAAATAGACCGCATCGAACAGATGGGAGACTTGGCCGTGATTGGCCGGTTTCTCGAAGAGGTAGATGGCGGTGCTGCCGATAAAAACGACAAAGCCTAAAAAAATCGCCAGCGTATAAAGCTCAAAGCGCTTGCTGGCCAAGACTTCGGTAAATAACTTCAAGCTATTGAAATACCTGAGGAGTTTAAATAGCCGGAAAATAAGGAAAACCCTGAGTATGCGCAACGGCCTGTAGCTGGGCAAAATAGCCAGCAGGTCAATCAAGGCTAAAGGCGTCAACATATATTCAATTTTCTTCGCGGCTATCATCCTGGTAATTTTGCTTAAGTGAAAAGGAATATTGAGGTATTGGGTTTTTTCGTAATGCTCAAGAATGATTTTATGGCTGTCGTTGTAAAGCCAGCCGCGCAACAGGTATTCAATGATAAAAATAATAATCACGCTGCGTTCAAACAGCACATCTATCTTGGTTAATGGTGTATCTACCTCATAAATCAGTAAAAAAACGCTGAACATGACCAGGCCGATCATGAAAATATCGAAATTCGATTTCAGCCGGCTATCCGGGTTTTCCAAGAGATTGTAGAAGAACAATTTGGCTTGGCGGTAATGCCGTGACGTTTTCAGGAAATAGGCTAAAGATATAATCAGTCTGGATAGCATAAGGTGTAATCGTTAATGATGTGATGAGCGCCGGAGCCTGGGACTATTGTTTCAGGAAGTTATTTTTGGCCGCCCACATCAACTAGGACAATACCTTCCAGGTTTTGTAACTATTCAGCCCCTTGCTGTAGGGCGTGCTGCGCGCGCCTTCTCCAACGTGTGGATAACATGCCAGTCCGTTGATGGCGCGCACAGCACGCTTCAGGCAAGGATCTGAACAGTTACCAGGTTTTTAAAGCCTGGAAGATATGCCGTTTCAGAATGTCCCGGCTTAAACAGGTAGCCTTATTTTTGGCCAAATCCTAAGTCGTCAAGACTAAGTCTTTGCGTCATCACCTCTAAAGACTAAACCGTTCTACGCACTTTAGAGTTGACAATAGGTCATGGTCGGTACCGCCTGCTCAATCACATAAGGCGAGGAAGGCGAAAGAATAAATTCGCTGACGCCTTGCTCGCCCCGGTTAGGGTTGGCCCAGTCATAGGTGTAACCAAGTCCGGTCCACGGCACTCCAGGCGCGGCGCGGAAACTTTTGTAATACAAGCCTTCGTAAAAAGCCTGGTAGTCCTGGATGTTCTTGACGCTGGGAACAGTGTCGCCGAAATTCAGCTCACAGCTGCTGTCGTTAGGGCTAGGGTCGACGCAGGGACGGAATATATCGTCGGGACTGACCCAGAGTTCCACGAATACATCGTACTGCCAGCTGGAATTCAAACCGAGGCGCTGCTTTAAGCGGTAGTCAAGTTGCTCCTTGGCGGCATGCGGATGGCTGCTCATATAATTGCGGCAAAACGCCTGCATTCGGGGGGCCAGCGACACCCAGACAACGTATGCCTCGTTGTCCGAGGTTTGGGTATAAGGCAGCATGTTGTTTTCGTAGGAACTTTGCGATTTCCAGGTCACTACCTTGATCAAGGTCTTGTCTGCATTCCAAACCAGGGTATCGTCAGCAGGGTTGATCGCATCGAGATTGTTGACGATTTCCGTTTGTTTAGCGACTGCTGCGTCACGTACGGCGAATACATACTTAGGCGGTGCGGCAAGCGCGCCCTCGGCCAGCAACAATGCCGCCGCAAATAAAACTGGGAAAAAACCTGTTTTCATTGGGATGATCTCCATTAGGATTTTGATGTATAGCTATCCAAAAATTGAACAGCACTAAAGCATAGTCCAGGAATCTGTAAATTGCCGATGTCGGCTTAAAAACAGGTGTCCGCGAAAACGCTTTAAAATCGCTCCAAATCCGGATGCGGCAACTGCCCACGATGGATATGTACCGCGCCGAATTCAGCGCAGCGATGCAAGCTGGGGACAGCCTTGCCCGGATTAAGCAGGCCTTGTTCATCGAAAGCCAGTTTAACGGCGTGAAACTGGGTTAACTCGGCGGCGCTAAACTGCATGCACATCTGGTTGATTTTTTCGACGCCGACGCCGTGTTCGCCGGAAATCGTGCCGCCGACGGCGATGCTCAGTTCCAGTATATCGCCGCCGAAGCGTTCGGCTTTTTGCAGTTCGCCGGGCAGGTCGGCGTTGTACAAAATCAGCGGATGCAAATTGCCGTCGCCGGCATGAAAGACGTTCGCGACCTTAAGGCCGTAGTGTTCGGATAATTCGGCGATGCCTTTCAGGACTTTTGCCAGGAAGCGTCTCGGTATCGTGCCGTCCATGCAGTAATAATCCGGCGACAGGCGCCCGATGGCCGGAAACGCCGCTTTGCGGCCCGCCCACAAGCGCTTTCTTTCCTCGCCGGATTTCGCGATGCGGATGTCTATCGCACCGCCGCCGCTCAACAGCGCGACCGCCGCTTTAAGCTCTTCCTCGACTTGCACCGCGCTGCCGTCCAGTTCGCAGAGCACTATCGCTTCGGCATCGTCCGGGTAGCCGGCATGGATAAAATCCTCGGCGGCTTTGATCGTCGCTTTGTCCATCATTTCAAGCCCGGCCGGCATTAAGCCTGCCGCGATAATCCCTGAAACGGCTAGTCCTGCTTTTTCAATAGAATCGAAAGCCGCCAGCACGACCTGTACTTGCTCGGGTATCGGCAACAATTTAACGCTGACTTCGACGACGATGCCCAGCATGCCTTCCGAGCCTATCAACACGGCCGACAAGTCCAAACCGGGGCCGTCCAGCCCGTGCGAGCCGATAGTGACCAGCTCCCCGTCCATCGTGATAATGCTCATGCGCAAAATATTGTGCGTCGTCAGTCCGTACTTAAGGCAATGCACGCCGCCCGAATTTTCGGCGATATTGCCGCCTATCGTACAGGCGATTTGCGATGACGGGTCGGGCGCATAATATAATCCGAACCGGGCCGCCGCTTCAGAGATGGCGAGATTGCGCACGCCGGGTTCCACCCTGGCCAGGCGGTTGGCGCTGTCGATTTCAAGAATCCGGTTTAACTTGGCCAGGCTTAGCAACACACCGTTATCGAGCGGCAACGCGCCGCCGGACAAGCCGGTCCCGGCACCCCTGGCGACTATCGGCACGCCGTGCCGCCAGCAACAACGGACGCATTGCTGAACCTCGGCGACGGTTTCCGGCAACACGACCAGCCACGGCAGGCAGTGATAAGCCGACAAGCCGTCGCATTCAAAGGGTTTTAGCCCCTCCGGCTCGGTAATGATCGCCGCAGACGGCAGGAAGGTTTTAAATTCATCGACCAAGACTTGTTTCGGGACGTGGTGCTGAATTCTTTCAGAGCGGTGCGGTTGAATGGTCATCATGGTGGGTAAAGAGTCCGGTAAATTTTTTAAACATTCTGAACGGTCAAGTTTTCGGCTTAGCCTGCACGCGATTAATGAAGCAATTCAATCCAATGCACTATCTTTTGGTTGCCGGCCGATTGTAAATGGCTTAAGCAACCGATATTGGCCGTGGCGATAATATCCGGTTGATGCGTTTCCAAAGCCTGCAATTTGTCATCCCGCAAGCGGGCGGCTAATTTCGGGCGCAATAAGGAGTAAACGCCCGCCGAACCGCAGCAAAGATGTTCGTCAGGCACAGCAACGAGCCGGTAGCCGATGGTTTGCAGCACGGTTTCGACGACGCCGGACAGCCGCAGGCCGTGTTGCAATGTACATGGCGATTGAAAGGCGATTGTCCTGTGGTCGGCCTTGAATACGCTTAAGTCCTCTGCTATCAGCACTTCGCAGAGGTCTTTGACCAAGGCGGAAAAGCGCGCCGCCGGTTCGGCATAGTACGGGTCGGTTTGCAGCAGTGCGCCGTAGTCTTTAGCCATCACGCCGCACCCGCTGGCCGTCATGACGATGGCCTCGGCGCCTTGTTCAAGCAACGGCCGGCAGGCGTCGATATTGTTACGCGCCAGCGCCAACGCGCGCCGGGGATCGGCCAAATGGTAATTGAGCGCGCCGCAGCAGCCGCTGCCCGGTACCGGGATCAGCGAAATGCCGAGTTTATCGAGCACTCGGGTGCTTGCCGCATCGATTTCGGGCGCCAGTATGTTTTGCACGCAGCCGGACAAGGCCAGCATTTTTCTCGCATGCCTGGCTTTAGGCCAGGCGATGGCGGCTGGTTTGGGCGGGATTTTCTGTTTTAATGCAGGCGGTAGCGCGGGTTTAGCCAGCCTGGCTGCCGCCATCAGCGCGCCGAAGCGTTGCCGGTAAGGAAATATCAAGGTTATCAGGCCGCGCACGATGCGCTCGGGCAGGCTGCGGCCGACGATGGCATCGATCATCGGCCGGCTGATGTCGAGCAAGCGCCCGTAACGCACGCCCGACGGGCAAGTCGTTTCACAGGCGCGGCAACTGAGGCACAGGTCCAAATGCTGCTGCGTCAGGCGGCTGACGGCCTGGCCTTCCAAGGCTTGTTTCATCAGGTAAATGCGACCGCGCGGACCGTCCAGCTCATTGCCGAGCACCTGGTAGGTCGGACAGGCCGCATTACAAAAACCGCAATGCACGCAGGCGCGCAAGATGCCGGCCAGTTCGTCGTGTTCGGGTTTTGCCTTGACAAAGTCGGCCAGTTGAATCTGCATTACCAGTCCTGGTACATTCTGTTCGGATTGAACAGGCCATGAGGGTCGAAGGCCTGTTTTAGCGAACGGTTGAGTTGTTGCAGTTTGCCGGCCAGCGGCTGGAAGATATCGCCTGTGCGGTCTTTTGTCCTGAACAGCACGGCATGCCCCTGAGCCTGTGCGGCGGCGGAGAAAACGTTTGCGGCGGGGGCTTCCGATGCCAGCCAGCGCAAGCCGCCGCCCCAGTCATAAAACCAGTCGCCCGTGACCGCTAATTCAGGCGTCGAGGGCGGTACGACGATGCGCCATAAATTCCTGCCGGTTTGAAAAAACGCGTGCCGCTGCTCATTGAGATCCCGCCAGAAAACAGCGGAAGCGATACCCGCATCGCCACCGATTTTGTCCAGTGTCGCGGTTACGGCTTTTTCAGGGCCGGACAGCCTGATATACAGCAAACGACCGTCATAGCTCAAGCCGGATAAAGGCAAAGGTTGCCGCATCAGCGCAGTCATTTTGCTTAAAGCATCGTTTGCTGTTAATTCGACACAAGTGGTCGCTTCGGCGGCGGGTTGCGGCAGGATTTTCAGCGAAATGTCCAGCAAAACCCCCAAGCAACCCATCGCGCCGGCCATTAGCCGGGAGACGTCGTAGCCGGCGACGTTTTTCATCACTTCGCCGCCAAACGACAAGATTTCTGCGTTGCCGTTAATAATTTTGCAGCCGAGCACGAAATCCCGCGCCGACCCGGTGAACGGCCGTCTCGCGCCGGATAAGCCGCAGGCGATAGCGCCGCCTAAGGTTGCGGTGTCGGCAAAGTGGGGCGGTTCGAAAGCGAGCATTTGACTATGCTCGGCGAGGAGGTGTTCTATTTCGGTAAGGCGGGTGCCTGCCCGTGCGGTCATCACCAATTCGGAGGGCTGGTAATTAATGACGCCCCGGTGTCCGGCAAGGGCCAAGGGTTCACCGACCGCTGTCCTGCCATAAAATGCTTTGCTGTCGCCGCCGCTAATGTTCAACGGTATCCGGGACTCAAGCGCCGCCTGTACCGTCTGCTGCAACAACTGTACCTGGTCCGTGCCGTTCATCATGCCGCTGTGGACAGGCCGGCCCGATAGACGCGCATCAGCGCGACAAAGGCGAGAAAATCATACAGTCCGTGAATAATGATTGGCGTCAGTAAATTCCTATCGCCGCCGTAATCCAGCGCCAGGCCGAGATAAACGCCGACTGCTGCGGCTAATAGGGCATACAGCGGCGTGACGGCATGGGTCATGCCAAAAATAAGATTGCTGGCCAATAACCCGGCCGTCACACCCCATGCCGATTCCAGCCACGGCTGGATCACGCCGCGAAACAGCAGTTCCTCGGACAGGCCGGCAATGGCGCCGAGCATAAGCAGGTGCGGCCATTGATACTGATGCAGGCTGGGTCCCAATGTTTTCAATAAAAATTGCCTGATGTCGGCTATAGAACCGTCTTGAATCTGGTGTAAAGCCAAAAACATCAAAAATAACGGTATCGTGCCCACCAGGCCGTAAGCGATATGGGTTGTTGAAAAATACAGGCGCTCAAAAGGGTTGATATGGGCAATCCAGCCCAGCAACAATGCAACAAGAATCAGCGAGGCTTCGAACAGGCAGGCCGCTGTAAAAAAATCGTCGGTTTTGAACAGTGAATTACGCATGATAGGTGTCGATAAAATTATGTTTCGATAAAATAATGGCTATTGTATTTTTTAAAAAATGCCTCGACCAGATATTTCCGGTTGTGAACAGTTTTATCGGTGTAGGGCGCGCCGCGCGCGCCTTCTCCGTTTTTTAGCCGACGTGCCGGGTTCTTTGGCGCGCGCGGTGCACCCTACACCGCTTTGATCATTGACGAGGCACGGCTTAAGTAGTTGATTGTGAGCGCATTGATTCATGTATAATCGCAGGCAACACGGAGTTATGTTCATCAAGCAACGGTATGTTCAAGTAAGAGCGGCGACTCCTTGTTGTCGACGGTTAATGCAGGCAAGCCCTGTTCCGCCCCCCATTTTTCACGATGTCGCAAGACATTAATCAACAGTAGTTTTTCCATTAGAGATTTTATATAGAATGCCATTTTCCAAATTAGGTTTATCTGACCCCTTATTACGCGCTATCGCCGATGCCGGTTATACATCGCCTTCGCCGATCCAGTCCCAAGCCATTCCTGCCGTATTGCAAGGGCATGATTTGCTTGCCGCCGCGCAAACCGGTACAGGTAAAACCGCAGGATTCACTTTGCCCCTGCTGCATCGTTTGTCACAACAGTCTTTCAGCGCCAATCGCCCGATCAGGGTGCTGATATTAACGCCGACTCGTGAGTTGGCCGCGCAAGTCGGCGAATCCGTCAATAAATACGGCGCCCATCTTCACCCGCGCTTAAAAACGGAAGTCGTATTCGGCGGCGTAAAAATCAATCCGCAGATGATGCGTTTGCGCGGCGGCGTGGATGTGCTGGTAGCGACGCCGGGACGCTTGCTGGACCTGGCCTCGCAGAATGCCGTTAAATTGGATAAGGTCGAAACCCTAGTGCTCGATGAAGCCGACCGCATGCTGGATATGGGTTTTATCCGCGATATTCGTAAAATCATCGCGTTATTGCCGAAGAAACGCCAAAACCTGTTGTTTTCCGCGACCTTTTCCGAAGAGATACGCAAACTGACGACAGGCCTGCTCGTCAATCCGGTAAAGATTGAAGTCGCACCGCGTAACACTGCAGCCGAAACGGTTGAGCAGATTGCTTATCTTTGCAATAAAGCCGATAAGTCCGCATTGCTTTGCCATCTGGTGAAAAGCAATGACTGGCAGCAGGTGCTGGTGTTTACCAGCACCAAGCACGGTGCCAATCGCCTGACGGAAAAGCTCAACAAGGTGGACATCAAAGCCGCCGCGATTCACGGCAATAAAAGCCAGGGTGCGCGCACCAGCGCGTTATCGGGATTTAAATCCGGTGAAATCAGGGTCTTGGTTGCTACCGATGTGGCTGCTCGCGGTATCGATATTGCGTTGTTACCGCATGTCGTTAATTTTGAATTACCGAGAGCGCCCGCCGACTATGTGCATCGCATTGGCCGTACCGGACGCGCCGGCGAAGAAGGCCAGGCCATCTCGCTGGTATCTCATGACGAGCTTAGCGCTTTGCGGGTCATCGAGAAATTGACAGGCAAACCGATCAGGCGGGAACAGGTGGCGGGATTTGAAGCCAGTGCTACCGCCCCTGCCGTTGTACCCGAAGCACCGCGCACACCGCCTCCGGGCAGGCGTCCGCAGCAGGCGCGCAAGCCTTCCGGTGCATCCGGTCACAGGCCCAGATCGGGCAATCATGCTTGACGATGAATGCCGATGAGGCGTGCAGGCTTGGCCTTTATGCCCTGAGGCTATGCGCACCGCAGGCTCCTGATGAAGACATGGCAAAACTTGCCCGGCAAATCAAGCAATGGGGGCAGGAACTCGGTTTTCAGCAAATCGGCATCACTGATACCGATTTGTCAGGCGCGGAAACGCATCTGCAAGCTTGGTTGGCTAGCCATTTTCATGGCGAAATGGATTATATGCAGCGCCACGGCGTCAAGCGCAGCAGGCCAGGCGAATTGCATGCCGGCACGATCCGCATTATTTCCGTGCGCATGGATTATTTGCCGGAACCGCCGCTTGCAATGAAGCAGGCGCTGGCCGATCCCAGCGCCGCGTATATTTCCCGTTATGCCTTAGGCCGCGATTACCATAAGCTGATGCGTAAGCGTTTGCAAAAGCTTGTCGATAAAATCCAGGCTGCAACGGCTTCATCGCCAAATTCCAGCCCGGCAATGCGCGCTTTCGTCGATAGCGCGCCGGTCCTGGAAAAAGCCATCGCCGAGAAGGCCGGCCTGGGCTGGATAGGTAAACATTCCAACCTGATCAACCGTAAAGCCGGGTCGTGGTTTTTCCTGGGCGAAATCTACACCGACCTGCCGTTGCCCGTAGACAGCCCGGCCACGGCGCATTGCGGGGCCTGTACCGCGTGTATCGACATCTGTCCCACTCAGGCGATCGTCGCACCTTACCGGGTCGATGCCCGGCGTTGCGTGTCCTACCTGACCATCGAACTGCACGGCTCGATTCCTGAGCATTTAAGGCCGTTGATAGGCAATCGCATCTACGGCTGCGATGATTGCCAGCTTATCTGCCCGTGGAACCGTTTTGCACGGTTGACGGGCGAGCGCGATTTTAATCCCCGGCACCGGCTGGATACGCAGCAATTGTTGGAAGTGTTTGCCTGGGATGAACAGACGTTTTTAAGCAAAACCGAAGGTTCGGCGATACGGCGCATCGGCTATGAGCGCTGGTTGAGGAATATTGCCGTCGCGTTGGGTAATGCGCCGGCTTCAGAGGGGATTATCGGCGCGTTGACGGCGAAAAGCGGGCATCTTTCCGGCATGGTCAGGGAACATGTGCAATGGGCTTTGGACCGCCATTGCGAGACGCGCTGATTTTTGCGGAGCCGGCCCGTCCTGTTGCTTATTCGGGTGTGTGCGTGTGATTTGTCGGCAGGAACCCTACCCAATTAAATAAAAATGCACTATCCTTAGCCGCTGGAGACAGGCACTTGATAGGTATCGAACTTGGACGTAACAAAACAAAATGTAGCGAATATTTATCCGTTGACGCCGTTGCAGGAAGGTTTTTTATTTCATGCCCTGGCTAATAACGACGATTCTTATATCCAGCAAATTGCTTATGTGCTGAAAGGCGGGTTCGATGAACAGCGTTTCCTCGCCGTATGGGAAACCCTGACCGCACGTCATGAGATATTACGAACGCTGTTTTTTCATACCGGAACCGAGCGGCCCTTGCAGGTCGTGTTAAAAAAACACCGGCCGGAAATGATCGCTATCGATTTGCGGCACCTGGACGAAGCCGCGCAAAGCCGGCGCCGCCGGCAGATTAAAGAGCGCGACAGGCGACGCGGTTTCCGTCTCGATAAAGACAGCCTGATGCGCTTTACCCTGCTGCGCCTGGCAGACGACCTGACCGAAGTGCTGTGGTGTCATCATCATATTATCCTCGACGGCTGGTCGTTAGGGATTTTGCTCGGCGAATGCACGGCCCTTTACGAAGATTTACAGGCCGCATTGCCGTTTACGCCGCCTTTCTCGACTTATGTGCAGTGGCTGGAAAAAAAAGACCGACAGCAATCGCTGGATTTTTGGCGCGATTATCTCGAATCTTACCCGAACGAAGTCAAGCTCCCGTTCACCGCGCAATTTCCCTCCGCAGACCCGCAACGCATCAGGGCAAGCTTCACGATACCGGAGAGCTTGCTGAACCCACTCCAACAGTTATCCCAATCGCTACAAATCAGTTTGAATACGATCTTCCAGTCGGCCTGGGGGATTTTGCTGGCGCGCTACAATAACTGCGAAGATGTCGTGTTCGGCACGGCGGTTTCGGGACGGCCCGCAGGCATAGCCGGCGTCGAGCAGATGGTCGGTTTATTCATCAACACGGTGCCGGTCAGGATCAGGCCCACGGTCGACCTGACGGTCAGCGGCCTGTTGCGCGCGGTGCAGGAGCAGGCCTTGCTTGCCGAAGCGCATCATTATTCGCCGCTGCATGCGATACAAAGCGGTCACCGCCTGCAGAACCGGCTGATTTCGACACACCTGACGTTTGAAAACTTTCCGCTCGACGAGCGTTTTAAGGATTTGGGCGCGGACACGGAAGCTGCCGCGTTGCAAGTCCAGTCCAACGAAATTATCGAGCGCACGCATTACCCGCTGGACATCCAGTTTCTGCCCGCCCGGCACGGCGTTAAAGTGCAGATGGCTTATTCGGCCGATTTTGAAACCGGCATGGCCCGGCGCATAGAGCGGCATCTTTGCCGTATCCTGCAACAATGCTGCGCGACCCCGGAGGCTTTGCTGCCGTCAATCGGTCTGTTGGATGAAACGGAAACACAACAACTGCTGGCACAGTGCCAAGCGCAAAAACAATACCTGTTCGATGACTTATTGCAGCGCTTTGATGCGGTGATTGCGACGACGCCCGACAACACCGCGCTGGTGTACGAAGAACAGGCTTTAAGTTATCGCGAACTCGACGGTTATGCGAACGATGTCAGCCATCGCCTGCATGCCGCGGGCCTGGTTCCCGGAACCGCTGTGGCGCTGTATTTTGATCGTTCACCGGAAATGGTTATCGCTATTTTGGCGGTGTTGAAGGCCGGTATGGTCTATGTGCCGATCGATGCGGCCTTGCCGGAAGACAGGATACGTTTTATCGTCGAGGACTCCGCCGCGCAACTGTTGTTGACCGGCTCGGAACATGCCGGGTTAAGTTGTCCGTCGTTGTCGGTGCGCTTGGAAGATTTAAATATCGTTCCCGAAGCCGCGTCGCCGTGGCGGCCGAAAGTTGATGATCCCGCCTACGTTATTTACACCTCGGGCTCCACCGGCCGGCCTAAAGGCGTCGTCGTCAGCCGCGGCAATATGGCGCGATTATTTTCAGCAGCCGATGACTGCTTCGAGTTCAGCGGTGATGACGTTTGGTGTCTGTTCCATTCCTACGGCTTTGATTTCTCGGTCTGGGAGTTATGGGGCGCATTGCGTTACGGCGGCAAACTGGTCATCGTGCCGTACTGGCTAAGCCGCTCGCCGGATGATTTTTACCGCCTGCTGGTGGCGCAAAAAATCACGGTGCTGAATCAAACGCCGACGGCGTTTAAATTGGTTTGCGATGTCGACCGGCTCAGCGACCGCAAGCTCGATGATTTGCGCTACGTGATTTTCGGCGGCGAAGCGCTGGATTTCAAATCACTGGCATTCTGGTTCCAGGCTTATGACAAGCCGTTGATGGTCAATATGTACGGCATCACTGAAACGACGGTGCATGTCACGTTCAAGCCGATAGCACCGCAAGAAGTTACGGTGCAGGGCAGTATGATAGGCAAGCCGCTGGCGGATTTAAGCGTCGTGATCCTGGATCGTTACGGCAATATATCGGCGCCGGGCGTCGCGGGTGAGCTGTATGTCGGCGGTGCCGGCGTATGCCTGGGCTATCTGAACCGACCGGAATTATCGGCCGAACGTTTCGTCAGCCTGCCTGAGATCGGGGCAGGGCTGTTTTATCGCACCGGCGATACCGGCCGCTATCTCGATAACGGCGAACTGGAATATTTCGGCCGCCTGGACCAGCAGATCCAGTTTCACGGCTTCCGCATCGAATTGGGCGAAATCGAACAAACCCTGATGCGCCAGTCCGCGATAGAAAAAGCCGTCGTCGTGTTATCGGAAAACGGGCAGGATCAGCAGACCCTCGTCGCTTATTATCGCAGCCTCAACGGCCAGCCTGTCGCGGCGGCCGATTTGCGCGATTATTTGAGCCGTTACCTGCCTATTTACATGATTCCGGGAATGTTTATTCCGGTCGAGCGCTTCCCGCTGACGGCCAACGGTAAAATCGATAAACAGGCC
>SCST01000932.1 GCA_004299465.1 Methylovulum sp.
CTCGAATATAGCGATCCTCTGACATGCAGCGAGGCTAATGAGCCCAGCAGGTTTTCTTCCGACAAGATGAATAATGTTGTCGATTGAAGCTCGATACCGCAGGATTCCGCTTCCGCAAAGAGAATATTGCGTAAGCGTTTTACCTGGTGCTGGGATACCTGTTTTTCGCCTGCAAATTCCCAGAATGCCGGCATGAATTTCCTGCGTAATTTCTCCAGCGGGATATAGGCGATATGGTTTGCCTTAAGGAAGGGCTGATGTTTTGCCTGCCAGTTTTGAATAAAGGTCGAAGCGGTTTTATGTGCACCTAAGTGAATATGGACGCGAAAGTGATAGGGCATAAGGTAATATCTTGAGGGTAGCCACACAGGGTTAGATGGAATTCCGGAGCCTTAAGAGAACCGGAATTCCGCGATTATAACAAAGCTGTTAAACTACGCGTTTTTTAGCGCACTGTTCTTCGATGATGACTCCATGAAAAAAATTCTTATTTCTGACAAATTGGCGCAAGCGGGCATCGATTATTTAAACGGACAGTCCGGTATCGAAGTCTCGATACGGACCGGTCTTGGTGAGGAAGGGTTGTGTGAAATTATCGGCGATTACGATGTCTTGCTGATTCGTAGCGATACCCAAGTGACTCCGAAGGTATTGCAAGCCGCGAAAAATTTAAAATTGATCGGTCGCGCCGGTATCGGCGTTGACAATGTCGATATTCCGTTGGCAACCGAGCTCGGCATTATTATCATGAATACGCCCGATGCCAATGCCACGACGACGGCAGAACTGGCGATTGCGCACCTGATGTCGCTGAGCCGCCGCCTGCCTGCCGCCGATCGTTCGGTGCGCGCGGGGCGGTGGGAACGTTCCAAGCTGATGGGCGCTGAAGTCGCGAATAAAACGCTGGCAATACTGGGCTTCGGTACGATAGGCCGTATTGTTTCGCAGCGTGGTTTGGGCCTTAAAATGCAGGTGATAGCCTATGACCCGTTTGTGGCACCGGAAGTCTTCGCCGAATTGGGTGTGGAGTCGGTCAGCCTCGATGAACTGGTCTCCCGTGCCGATTACCTGAGCCTGCATTGCCCGTTGATTGAAAAAACCCGCAACATCATCGGCAGCAAACAATTATCCATGATGAAAAAAGAAGCGATGATCATCAACTGCGCCCGTGGCGAC
>SCST01000644.1 GCA_004299465.1 Methylovulum sp.
CAATCGTCCATATCATAGCCCGCTGCAAACCCTCTCTTTTCGGCTTTCAGGTAAGCAAGCTCGGCAACCATTTCACGAAATTTATCGGCATTAGCCCCTTCAACAGGACGATTTTGTAACGCATTGCTGGCAACCATTTTCTTCTCCTAAATAGGGTTCGTTCAAATTAGACTTAACAGCTATGATCCTAAAAACCTCAGTAAACCTTGCACAGATGAGGACCGCTTACATCAATGCTTTGCCGCACTATTTTCGAGCAGCACAAACCTGTGTAATACAATGTTTTATATGTATTTATAAGTTTTTCAGGGTGATGGCGAGATTTATAAATCACGATATTGGCCGTGGCGATTATTGTTGCCACCCGGCTTTCGGAAAACAATATCACAAACTAACCAACTGAATACGCATTGATAAATCAACGGCATGAATATGTTTGGTCAATGCGCCTATCGAAATAAAATCGACGCCGGTTTCCGCAACGCTCCTGATCGTGTCGAGGCTGATATTGCCGGAAGCTTCAAGCGCTATTAGCCCGCGCCCTACCGTGTCGGCCGTTAATTTTACCGCCGCACGCAAGTCTTCAAGGCTGAAATTATCGAGCATGATGCGATCCGGTTTTGCTGCGAGCGCTTCCTGCAATTCGAGCATCGTTTCAACCTCAACCTCCACCGCAAGCGCCGTTTGACTGCGCGCAATCCGGATTGCCGCGGCTATCGAGCCTGCTGCGATGATATGGTTTTCCTTGATCAATACGCCGTCATACAAGCCGGTGCGGTGGTTATAACAGCCGCCGCAAGCGACGGCGTATTTTTGCGCCCGCCTCAGCCCCGGAATGGTTTTACGGGTATCCAGCACCTTGCATCCGGTACCGGCAACCGCATCGGCATATTGCCTGGATAAAGTCGCCGTCGCCGACAAGGTTTGCAGTAAATTTAATGCCGTGCGCTCAGCGCTCAACAAGGCCCTGGCTCGACCATTAAGCCTGCACAACAACGTGCCGGGCTTGACCGACTCGCCTTCCGCAACCAGCCAGTCAATATCAACGCCGGCGTCCAGCGCCGTAAAAACGGCGTCGAACCAGACCTGCCCGCAGACCACCATCGCCTCCCTGGTAATGATTTCCGCCGTCGCCGTCATCGCTTCCGGGATAATCGCCGCAGTTATATCACCTGAGCCGATGTCTTCTTCGAGAAACGTTTTAATATCGTCAATTTTTAATGATGTGGTCATAGATTTTAGCCAACGTGATCGATCACGCTTCATCGTTACGTTCAAAAAACTCAAATAAAAGCGCCTGGAACGCCGTAGAATAGCATGTACAACGTCATTTTTTTAGTAGGATTCATGGGTTCAACATTATCAATCAATAATCATCGCTCCGATATTATCGGCTTAAAATACGTCTATCCGGTGTTGTCACGGCGGGCGGGCGGGCTGTCCATAGGCATTAATTTCAACACCAATAATACCTGCAACTGGCGCTGCATCTACTGCCAAGTGCCTGATTTAAAGATCGGCACGGCGCCTGGACTGGATTTTGAGCGGTTGGCAAAAGAACTGCGTTTTTTTCTTGATGACGTCCTAAACGGTGGTTTCTATGACAGCTTCCGGGTTGACGAAGACAAGCGCACCATTAAAGATATTGCGATTGCAGGCAACGGCGAACCGACTAGCCTGAAGGAATTTACCGAAGCGGTAGAGCTGATCGGGCAGATAGCAAGCGAAGCCGGGGTTTTCCCAGCCGCCGATTATGTGCTGATTACCAACGGCAGCCTGGTGCACCAAACCAGGGTTCAAGATGGCTTAACGGTATTAAACGAATATGGCGGCCAAATCTGGTTCAAATTTGACAGTGCGACGGAAGCAGGCCGCAAACTCATCAACAACTCTGGACAAAGCTGCCGTGCGGCGCTGGAAAACCTCGCGATTTCCAGCCGGTTGTGCACGACGGCCCTGCAAACCTGCCTGCTCGATTATGATCATCGCGGCTTGCCCGATATAGAAAAGCAGGCGTACCTGGAAGCACTCAAGACAATCAAAAACAGTTGCCGGTTACGGCGCGTCATGCTGTACACGATAGCGAGACCTTCATTACAACCGGAAGCCGGACGGTTACAAGCCTTGCCCGTAGAAACCCTGAACGCATTTGCCGATGACATCCGGCGACTGGGTTTCGATGTATCCGTCAGTGTATGATCAGCTTATAGAAAGCTTGTTATAATGACGGCCTTCACTTTCATGCCCAATGCTTAGATCAAGGAGAACAGGTTTTGACCACAACGCAGGACATTACAAGTCCGATGACGCCATCGGAAAGATACGCGACACTGTCCCTGGCAGGCATCTACGCGTTACGCATGCTTGGGCTATTCATGATTTTACCGGTATTGTCGTTGTTCGCCAAACAACTGGAAGGCTCCACGCCTGCGCTGATAGGACTGGCGATGAGTATCTACGGCTTACCGCAAGTATTGTTGCAGATTCCTTTCGGCCTGTTATCCGACCGCTTCGGGCGTAAGAAAGTCATTATTTTCGGCTTGATACTGTTCTTTATCGGCAGCGTAATCGCGGCCTTGTCAACAACGATATACGGCGTGCTGGCGGGCAGGGCTTTCCAGGGTGCGGGCGCTATTTCCGCCGCTATTATGGCGCTGGTGGCCGATTTAACCCAGGAAGTGCATCGCACCAAAGCGATGGCGACTATCGGCATCAGCATCGGCATGTCTTTTGGCGTGGGTATCGTCGCCGGGCCTATTGTTGCCGGCTTCGGCGGCGTCCAGGGTGTTTTCGGCGTAACCGCCGCGCTCACGGTATTGGCTATCCTCGCGATCATCTACCTCGTCCCCAATCCCAGGCAATCCAGGCGGCATCGCGATGCGGAATTTATTCCTAGCCAGATGCTGGATGCGTTGAAAAATGCCGAGTTATTGCGGTTGGATTACGGCATCTTTATCCTGCACATGATCCTGATGGCTATTTTTGTCGTCGTGCCGACGCAGATGCGTGATGCCGGCTTGCCTGCCGGACAGGAGTGGCAAGTCTATTTGCCGGTATTCGTCATAGCTATGGGTTTCGCCGTGCCGTTTATCATACTGGCGGAAAAAAAACGCAAAATGAAACAAGTCTTTATCGGTGCAATCACGGTGTTAATGCTCGCCGAACTGGGCTTGTCGCAGTATCACCAAAACCTGTTCGGCATTATCGGTTTTTTATGGTTGTTTTTTTGCGGCTTTAACCTGCTTGAAGCGACCTTGCCGTCGCTGGTGTCAAAAACCGCCCCCGGCGACCTCAAAGGCACGGCGATGGGCGCTTATTCCAGTTCGCAGTTTATGGGACTGTTTACCGGCGGCTTGGTCGGCGGCTGGTTTAACGGCGCTTACGGCGAAACAGCAGTATTCCTGTTTTGCGCCGCCGCCGCATTGAGCTGGCTGTTGGTATCGTTGCGCATGAAACCGCCGCGCTATGTCGCCAACCTGCTTATTTCACTGGTCAGTCTTAATCAACAGGACGCAAACCGGTTTGCCGCCGGAATGCTCGAAATTGCCGGTGTGGAAGAAGTCACTCTCAATTTCGAAGATGGGGTGGCTTATCTTAAAGTGGATAACCAACAGCTGGACACACCTCGATTACAAGCGCTGATTGCGCAGTATGAAACCGATGCAGGAAAATCACTGTAAAATTCCAGCAAATCACGGACAACACAATCGGGTGCTGATTTTATAAGACGTAGTTAGACACAAACCTGAGCACCCAACTGGTCAACTTTATCCCAAAATTGTAGCCAGCGTCCCTTAGATTGGATCAATGCCCGCAAAGATAAAATCACTTTTGCTCTTTATGCCCTCGGGTACTTGTGGTTTCCAGCGCATCCCTGAGCAGCAAAGACGCTGTTTGACCAAGGTCTTACAGGCGTCTTCAGTGACCACGGAACCTATCGGCAAGTCCTGTACGACAGCGTCGGCGTAATTCATACGATGGCGGTTGTTGGTAAAATACGTCTATGCGGCAACCAGGTTTTCTTACGTACTTTTCGTGAGCCGTTTGCGCCCAGCAATTCTCATTATGAAATAATATATTTGAATCAAAGTGTTATAAATTAAATTGCCAAGTTTGTTTTTGATTTTACAGCATCCTATTTTTCATAGGTGCCGCAAAGCCTTATAGGTCAAGGGCGCTGATATTGTCACCCATTCGGCTCTTCGATTACTTTGCAAGTATTACGGTAGAACGCACTCGAATTTTAAAAACTGAATCATTATCTATTTGATTTTATTTAATTTTCCATAATGAGAATTGCTGACCTGCGAGACTGTAAAAGAATTCATTACGCTAATTTGGTACAATGCGGCTGTTTTACCGACCGAAAAAACCACTTATTAATTAATACAAAAAAAGCGCATCAAACCATTGTGAATAGCCGCTGAAAAACGCAGTGGCTTGGTCGAGTTTCGTTTGGTCCACCCGGCTGAAACCGAAGCATTTTCCCATGCGTATGCTCGAAAGACGCCGCGGCGAACTTAGCCCGATGCGCAAGCAAACGTAACAACAACCCTCAACATTTAATTTCAGGCCATTATTTTAGAAAATCATGCAAACAGAAGAATTATTGAAAATCGTCCAGGATGTCCTTGACGATCGCAAGGGACTTTATATTACAACCCTGGATGTCCGGGGCAAAACCAGCATTACCGATTACATGGTATTGGTCACCGGCACCTCAAACCGGCACCTGAAGTCATTATGCGATCATGTCGTCGAGAAGCTCAAGGAAAGCGGCGTTAAACCCTTGGGACTCGAAGGCGATTTAAGTTCGGACTGGGTGTTGCTGGATTTAGGCGATGTCATTGTCCATGCGATGACCGCGCAGACGCGTGAATTTTATCAACTGGAAAAACTATGGTCGGTTGACCGCCCTGAAAACGTTCAGGCGACGGCTTAACCCGGTACGCAGGCTTGCCGCTACAACATAGCAGGTATGACGAAGGTAGGATGTTGCAGCATAACAGTCCATAATTTCTTAAGATCAACGCGACCAGCGAGATGTCGATGCCGCCCCGTAAAACTTACCTGTGCACCGGTTTATTAGGCCTTATGCTGCTGCCGCCAGCCCCGGCTGTTTCGGCGGAAACGCTGGAAGCTGCGTGGAACAGCGCGATCAATAATAACCATCAGCTTAAATCGGTAAAAAACGATACCGACGCATCCGAACAGCAATTGCGCTCAGCGCAGGGGCAGCGACTACCCGAGTTAAACGTCGGCAGCGCTTATACCCAGTACAGCGAAACACCGGCGGCGCAAACCCGGATCAACGACCAGACCCTGCAATTCAACACCTCGCAATCCGGCAGCGTCAACGCCCAGGCCATCGCGTCGCTACCGGTTTACACCAGCGGACGCATCAGCCACAACATCCACGCCGCCGAGGCCTCGCTGGAGGCTTCCAGGCATCACGAAAACGCCACCCAGCTAAACCTCAAAATGCAGGTGGCGGAAGCCTATGTCGCTGTCTTGCGTAGCGAAAGCGCATTACAACTGGCCCAAGGCCATATCGCAAGTTTAACGGCCCATGCCGGGGATGTCGGCAATCTTTTCGAGCAGGGCATGATAGCCCGCAATGACGTGCTTGCCGCCGATGTCGAACTCGCCAACGCCAGGCAACGCGCCGTCCAGGTCAATAACCAGCTAGCTATTGCAAGAGCGCACTACAACCGCCTGCTGGACCGCGACCTTAACGACAGCGTTAAATTGGCACATCAGTTTCCCACGGCGCCCAACGGCGGAATCAGCGAATTAAGCGCGCAAGCCTTGGCGGAACGCCCGGAACTCGCCGTACTCAGCGAACAAGTCAACGCGCTGGAGCAACAGGCGCAAAGCGTCAAGGCGGGCGCTTTGCCGCAGGTGTCGGTCAACGGCGGCTATCAATACCAGGAAAACCGCTATCAGGCATTTCAAGGCCTATGGATGGTCAATGCCGGCGTGCAATGGAAACTCTATGACGGCAGTACGCAGCACCAAAGCGATGCGATGAAGCGGCAAGCCATTGCGCTGAAAGAACAGCGCGACGACCTGGGCAGCCAAATAGCCTTGCAGGTCAAACAAGCTTGGCTGGATGGCCAGGAAACCCAACAACGGCTTGCCGTTGCCGGGCAGACGATAGCGCAGGCCGAGGAAAATATGAAAGTAACGACCGACCGCTACCAGCAGGGGTTGTCGACCAACACCGACGTATTGAAAGCAGAGGAATTGCGGATGAGCGCACACGATAATTTAAATAATGCGACTTATGATGCGATACTGGCTGCGCTGCATCTAAGGTATGCCGTAGGGGTTTTGTAATGCCCTACCGCATTTTGTAGGGCGCGCCGCGCGCGCCTTATGCTTCCAACAATGGATTTGGGGCGCTGCTTGGGCATCGAGAAGGTGCGCGCGGCGCACCCTACGTGGATAGAACCAAAGTACCCTTTCTAACAAAATCCTGTCAGACAAAGAAGCGCACAGATGGAAAAGAAAACCGGATTATTCGTTATCATCGGCCCGTTGATAGTCATCACCATCCTGCTTTCCGCGGCTTGGTGGTTCGGGTGGCGCGAGCCGCCGTTTCCCGACGGCCTGATCCAGGCAAACGGCCGTATCGAAGGCGACCATTATACGGTCGCCGGCAAATGGCCGGGGCGTGTCGCCGAATTGTCGGCCCGCGAAGGCGAGCAGGTCGAGCAGGGCCGGATATTGCTCAAGCTCGATGACAGCCAAACCGTTGCCAAACTGAACCAGGCCAAGGCCGCCGTGCATGCGATAACGGCGCAGCGGCAAGCCGCGCGCTCGTCGCTGGCCGTGTTCAAGAAAAATATCCCGCTGAAAATAGCCGTCGCCAAGGCCGGACTGGCGCATGCCAAGGCGTCTCTGGCCTCGCACCGGAACACCGAAAAACAGGCCCGTAAAGACGCCGAACGCTTCCGGGCATTGCTTAAGCGGCAGACCGTGGAACGGCAGCGTAGCGAACAAGCCGATTTAGCCTGGGATGTCGCTCGCGCCGACACTGCCGCCGCAGAATCCGCCGTTACGCAAGCCGAAAAAACGCTGGCGCAGGCCAAGTTAGGCTGGGAAGAAATCAATGCGCGCGAAGATGAACTGGCCGCGTTAAGTGCACAGCGGATGCAGGCGGAAGCCGCGCTCGCCGAAGCGCAAAGCGTGCTGGACGATCTTGTTATTAAGGCCCCTGCCGACGGCATGATTACGACCCGGATGGTCGATTCCGGCGAAATGGTCGCAGCCGGCGGACCCTTATTCGATATCGTCAACCTGGATCGCCTGTACCTGAAAGTCTATGTGCCCGGCAATGAAATCGGCAAGATTCGCTTAGGCTCGCCTGCGCAAATCTATACCGACGCCTTCCCCGACCGGCCATTCCCCGCCACCGTCCGTTATATTGCATCACAGGCGGAATTCACGCCCAAGGAAGTGCAGACCGCCGACGAACGCGTCAAACTGGTTTACGCCGTTAAACTGTACCTGGACCAAAACCAGGAGCATCGCCTGACACCGGGCTTGCCCGCCGATGCCGTCATTCGCTGGCAAGAGGATGCGCCGTGGACAAAACCGCGCTGGTAACGGAAAGCCCCGTCGTCGATATACAGGACTTTTACAAAAGCTATAAAAAACAGCCTGCCGTCATCGATCTGACGCTGACAATACAACGCGGCGAAATCTATGGGTTGATCGGCCCGGACGGGGCCGGTAAAAGCAGCCTGATGAAGGCGATTGCCGGGGTTCTGGCGTTTGAACAGGGCAAGCTTGAAGTTTTCGGCGTCACTATCGATTCAGAAGCCGCGGCGGAACGCATCAAGGGCCGTCTGGGCTTCATGCCGCAAGGCCTGGGCCTGAACCTCTACGGCGACTTATCGGTCGAGGAAAATATCGATTTTTTTGCACAACTGCGCGAGGTCAAGCCCGCGCAACTGGCCGAACG
>SCST01000645.1 GCA_004299465.1 Methylovulum sp.
ACATAGCATGAATCTTTATCCCGTATTACGCCCGCTGTTATTTTCGCTAGACCCTGAAACCGCGCACGAAGTCACATTAAAATTGTTAAACATCGTACACCGCTCAGGCCTCGCAACATGGATTTACCCTGCGATTGAAGACAAGCCTGTCAACATCATGGGACTGAGGTTTAAAAATCCGCTAGGACTCGCGGCAGGCCTGGACAAAAACGGTGATTATATCGACGCCCTCGCCGCGTTAGGCTTCGGCTTTATCGAAATCGGCACGGTAACGCCGCGCCCGCAGCCCGGCAACCCCAAGCCGCGTTTGTTCAGGCTACCGGAATATCAGGCGATTATCAACCGCATGGGTTTTAATAACTTAGGGTTAGACCATTTACTCGAACAGGTGGCACACAGCGCTTACAGCGGCGTTTTAGGCATTAATATCGGCAAGAACTTCGACACGCCGATAGCCGACGCCGTCGATGATTATTTGATCGGCTTACGCAAAGCCTACCCGTTCGCAAATTACATCACGATCAATATTTCCTCGCCCAACACACAGAACCTGCGCCAATTGCAACAAGGCGACGAGATTAAAAAACTGGTCGCCGGTTTAAAGGAAGAGCAGCTCAAACTGCAACAGCAACACGGCCGGTATGTGCCGTTAGTATTAAAAATAGCCCCCGATTTAAACGACGATGAAATCCGCCATATCGCCAGGCTGTTACTGGAATACGCCGTTGACGGCGTTATCGCGACCAATACCACGATTGCGCGGGACATGATTGCAGGCCATAAGTTTGCCGGTGAAGCCGGCGGATTAAGCGGCGCGCCTGTTAAGGATAAATCGACTTACGTTGTACGCGTTTTGGCGGCGGAATTAAACGGCAGGATTCCGATAATTGCCGCCGGCGGGATTTTAAGCGCCGAAGATGCACAGGAAAAACTGGAGGCTGGGGCGAGTCTGGTGCAGATATATAGCGGGTTGATTTATCGGGGTCCTAAATTGCTAAAGGAGCTTGTACAAAATTTTAACCGTTAGAAATTTTTGATATCTGCTGTTTTTCCAGCAAAAAACCGCGCACTTCATCATTATCAACCCGGTCATAAATCCCTGCTACCGTCAGCGTTAAATCAACGGCCTCAAAATACACGCTGTCGCCCCAGAAGAAATGCCGGGACACCCAGCCTTCGCTTTTCCGGCATATTTCGACGTCAACAAAATCCTGTTCGATCAAAACATATTCTTTCAGGCTGGGAATGCCCTGGTACGCGATGCGTTTGGTCGTTTCATCGATACGCCGTGACGACTTCGACAACACTTCAACGATAATCACCGGCGCTTCGGTGTAATACTCGTGCGGGCTCTGTTCATCACAGATAACCATCACATCAGGATAAAAGAATTTACTGCCGACCTTGATTTTTATGTCTGAACTAAACGGCTCGCAAGGTTTGTTTTTCAGAAAGCTCCTTAATTCGCCGAAAATATTGCCCGCGATTCTTTCATGGTTCCGGCTTGCGCCAGCCATCGCATAAACATGACCATCGATGTATTCATGCTTGATTTCGCTGATTAATTCACCTTCCAGGTACTCGTCTTCACTGATCCAGGTATCGTTAACTTGTAAATTTACTGACATGGATTTGGCCTCGTCTTATGCGATATAGAGTAGGGCGTGCCGTGCGCGCCCTACCCCCAAGGCGCGCACGGCACGCCCTACAGGTGTTGCAGGTAATTAGCGCGACGCTCATTCCCCGGCAATCGACATGCGCTCAACCAGTATCGAACCGGTACGGACGTTACCGCGATAATCGACATCATTGCCGACCGCAACGATCTGTTTAAACATAGCCTTCAAATTCCCGGCAATCGTGATTTCCTCGACCGGGTATTGGATCACGCCGTGTTCGACCCAGAAACCCGCCGCGCCGCGCGAATAATCGCCGGTGACCATATTAACGCCCTGCCCCATCAATTCGGTGACCAGCAAGCCGGTATCCAGTTGCTTTAACAACGCTTCGAAATCAGACGACCCCGGCGTGATGGTCAGGTTATGTACGCCACCGGCATTACCGGTGCTGTGCAAACCCAATTTCCGCGCCGAATACGTGCTCAATACATAACTGCGCAACACG
>SCST01000646.1 GCA_004299465.1 Methylovulum sp.
TGCCGAGATGCACGCCGTCCGCACCGACCTGCCCGGCCAACGCTATATCGTCATTAATAATCAGCGGGACATGATGCCGATGGCAGATTTTCACTAATTCCTTGGCAAGCCCTGGCGCATCGACGGGATTTTTATCGCGATATTGCACGATAACCGCACCGCCTCGAATAGCCGCAGCGACTTCGTTGACAATCATCTCTGCCGATTTGTTATCGGTTTGGGTAATCGCGTAAAGTCCGCGCGCCGGAAATTTCATGCCTCATCCTCCATCCAGAAAAACCGGTTCGGGTTGTACTGGCCTTTGCCGGGCCGGTAAGCGCTGTTCAGTGAGTTCCAGGTATACTCCTGCGCTTCCATAACGGCTTGCACAGGCTCCAAGCCATGAGCCATCAACGCCGCAATGCCGGTAGCCAATGTGCAACCGGAACCGTGGTAACTTTCCGGCAACCTGTCCCAGGTATAAGTTTCCCAACAACAACCGTCGTGAAACAGTTGATTGTTGACTACCGGCGTCGTTTCATGCGTTCCTGTAATCAGCACATACTCGCAGCCTTTTTCGAGCAATACCAGGCCGCATTCATCAAGCCCATCGCAGCCCGAAAGCTTGCGCGCTTCTTCGCTGTTAGGCGTCAGCACCGTCGTGCACGGCAACAGTAAATCGCTTATCGCCGCAATAAGGCGGTCGCTTGCCAACTCCGCACCACCGCCCGCCGCCAGGACAGGATCCAAAACCACCGGAATATGCGGATGCTGTCTTAAAATCGCATAAATAGCGATTGCCGTTTCATGATGCCCGATTAAACCGATTTTAAAGGCATTAACAGGCAAGTCGTCCAATATCATGTTAGCCTGGCTGATTATGTTTTCCGGGCTTTGGGGAATAAACTTTTTTACATTACGGCTGTCCTGCTCGGTTAATGCAGTAATGACGCTGGCGGAATGGCATTGATGGCTGATCAGCGTCTCAATATCCGCCTGTATGCCGGCGCCGCCGCTGGGATCATGACCGGAGAACGAAAGAACAACGGGGCGATGTTGTGCCATTGGAATGCCTTTATAGTCATAAAATCTTAATGTATGCTAATAATACCTGTCTGTCACTGGCTTAGCCGTATTAGTTTTGCCATCGACAACGACGCAGCCAGGACCTGGCAAACTACTGGCGAGCGCATGCCCCGTCATCTAAAAAAATAAACCTAAGGTAACTCGTGGATAAACGTACATTTACAAACCGTCTCGTGGTTCTCGACACCGAAACCACCGGCCTGAATCCTCAGGAAGGACATCGGATAATTGAAATCGGCTGCGTGGAACTGCTGAATCGCCGGCTGACCGGGAACCGGTTCCATGTTTATATTAATCCCGACCGGGTTATCGATGATGGCGCTGTCGCCGTGCATGGTATTACCAATAAATTTTTAGAAGACAAATCACGTTTCAAGGATATTTTTGCGGATTTTATTGCGTTTATCCAGGGGGCCGAATTAGTCATCCATAACGCCCCGTTTGATGTCGGCTTCATCAACCATGAATTCTCGCTGCTGGAAAAGCCAGGAAAAAGCGTCGCGGATTATTGCCCCGTATTTGATACGCTCAGCTTCGCCAGGAAAAAACATCCGGGGCAACGCAACAGCTTGGACGCATTATGTAAACGTTACAACATCGATAATAGCCACCGGGAATTGCACGGCGCATTACTCGACGCGGAGATTCTCGCAGACGTATTTTTATTAATGACCGGCGGGCAGTCTTCGTTGCTTGATGAAAACTTATCGGCACCGGCAAGGGAAATGACTACCGGCGATACCAAGCGCTTATCGGCAGACCGCGCCGCATTAACGATACTTCGCTGCAATGATGAAGAGCTGACGGAACACCGGCAACGACTGGACGCTATCGAGAAAGCTTCAGGGACTTGCATCTGGAATTTACTTGCACAAGCGTGAACTTAATTACCACGAAGACAGGCCGCCATTCTTCGTGGTAGGCACAGAGCCTAATCGACTAACGCCGAAAAAGCTCACTCATCCGCTTTGGGCTTTGCACGCCTGGAGACAGAACCCATTCTTTTCTTGCTTTTATCGGTTTTTTTAGCACCGCCATCCATTCGCCTTGCACCCGATTCGATTCTGGAAATATTCAAGGGTTGGCCCGCCACCCTGACTTTCCGTAAATCCTGGATCAGTTCTTTCGGCATACCGGCGGGCAATTCTACGGTACTGTAATCGTCTTCGATTTTAATGCGGGCGATATGCTTGCCGTCAATACCGGCTTCATTAGCGATGGCACCGACAATATTACCGGGCTTTACACCGTGGGCATGGCCGACTTCGATACGGAACAATTCCATCTCAATATCCGCACCGCCCGATTCACGCCTTGTTGAACCTCGCTCCCTCCTGGGCCGGTCTTCCCTTTCCCTGGCTGGCGTATCTTCCCTGGCTTCCTTGGATTTTTTAGGCGGGTTCTGCATTAACAACGGCGTGTCGCCTTGCACCAGCTTAGCTAAAGCCGCGGCAATTTCCAGCGCGGAAACATTATGTTCACACTGGTATTGCTCTATCAATTGACTGAAAAAGCCCAACTCTTCGGCGGCCAGCGTATCGCTAATGTTTTGCTTGAACCGGGCAATACGCTTATTGTTAATCACTTCGGTCGAAGGCAGGCCCATTTCTTCGACCTTTTGCTTCGTTGCCTTTTCAATATTCATCAGCAACTTTCTTTCCCTGGGCGCAATAAACAGTATTGCATCCCCGGTACGGCCCGCACGCCCCGTCCTGCCGATACGGTGAACATAAGACTCGGTATCGTAAGGAATATCGTAATTGACGACATGCGTGATGCGGTCGACATCCAGTCCGCGCGCGGCAACATCCGTCGCTATCAAAATATCCAGCTTGCCGTTTTTAAGATGATTGATTGAACGCTCCCTGAGCGCCTGGGACATGTCGCCATTTATCGCTGCCGCCGAATAACCGCGCGCCTCCAGTTTTTCAGCCAATTCGACGGTGGCGGTTTTGGTTCTAACAAAAATAATCATGCCGTCGAAGGTTTCAACTTCCAGGATACGCGTTAACGCATCCAGTTTGTGGACGCCGCTGACCACCCAAAAGCGTTGACGTATGTTTTCCGCCGAAGCATTAGTGACTTTAATCGTGATTTGTTCAGGCTCGTGCAAATATTCCTGCGCGATTTTACGAATCGCCGTCGGCATCGTTGCCGAAAACAGCGCGATTTGCCTTTCCTCGGGAGTCTGTTCGAGTATCCACTCAACATCGTCGATAAAGCCCATACGCAGCATTTCATCGGCTTCATCGAGCACCAAGGTGCTCAGTCCGTCCAGGTTCAACGTGCCTTTACGCATGTGGTCCATAACGCGGCCTGGCGTACCGACGACGACATGCGCGCCGCGTTTCAATTGACGAAGCTGGGTGCTGTAATCCTGCCCGCCGTAAATCGGCAAGACATGGAAGCCTTTTAAATGCGCCGCATAACGTTGAAATGCCTCAGCCACCTGAATGGCGAGCTCCCGGGTAGGCGCCAATACCAGGACTTGCGGGTCTTTTTGTTTAATGTCGATACGCGACAGGATCGGTAGCGCGAAAGCGGCCGTTTTACCCGTCCCTGTTTGCGCCTGTCCCAGGACATCCTTTCCTTTCAGCATGTGCGGGATAACTTGTGCCTGAATCGGCGACGGTGTTTCATAACCGACATCTTCCAATGCTTTTAGCACCGGATCAATCAGCGCTAAATCACGAAAGGAGGGTAATGTAGAAACATCATTGAGCATGGATTTACCTTGTTGGAATGAGAATGCGCGAATGCGCGGGGAAATGTTTGTTTAATATGGAATTATATCCCATTCAATTAAAAATTGCAGGAAATTGATCGAGCCTTGCAGGATATAGGTAGAGTAGAGAACAGGATTCCACTTTCGCTACGAGACAGGAGTCGAGTAGTCCCCAGAAGCGATAGGGCTGGGCGTTTTCACGAAGCGCTTTTTGCGTAGTGAAAATGCAAAGCATCCCGAAATCGCGTCGAGTCATTGGGATGATGTGAGCCACCCCTC
>SCST01000647.1 GCA_004299465.1 Methylovulum sp.
AGGCAGGCTGATTTCAAACACGCTGCCTTCACCCGGCGTGCTGCTGACCCGAATCTCGCCGCCCATCAATTCGACCATGCGCCGCGTGATAATCAAGCCCAGGCCGGTGCCGCCGTATTTTCGCGTCGTGCTGCTGTCGGCCTGCTCAAAAGCGCCGAACAAGCGATCCAGTTGTTCCCGGTCCATGCCGACACCGGTATCGGCTACCTGGAATTTCAGGTAGTCGCCTTCTCGCGCCAGCGACAGCGTAACGCTGCCCTGCTCGGTAAATTTGATGGCATTCGAAAGCAGGTTCATCAGGATTTGTTTCATGCGCAACGGGTCGCCCAGGCAGGCAATCGGCAAATCGCCGGTTTTTTTCACCTGTAAAACCAGCCCCTTGGCTTGGGCGCGCGCTTTTAACAATTCGATAGTCTCTTTCAATACCTCGACCAACTTGACCGGGATAGTTTCCAGGTGCAGTTTGCCGGCCTCGATCTTCGATAAATCGAGGATGTCGTTGATAATGGCCTGCAACAGTTTGCCGGATGTCATAATCTTGGCAAATGTTTCCCGCTCGCTGCTGCGCTCGTCGCTGTTCCGGTAGCCGATTTCGGCAAAACCGAGTACGCCGTTCAAAGGGGTGCGAATCTCATGGCTCATATTGGCGAGAAATTCAGATTTAGCACGCGCCAGTCGCTCTGCCTCGACTAAGGCCTTTTCGCGCGCGTCGTCGAGCATTTTGCGCTGGCGAATATCGATAAAACTCACCACTGCGCCGATAATCCGGCCGTTTTTGAACATTGCCTGGGTCGCCGTCGCTACCGGCAGCGGCTGGCCGTCGGCCGTCCAAAACAGGTCGTCATCGTTACGCACCGCCTGGCCGGAACGCATGGATGACAGCAATGGACAGTCTTCAGGCGGGCAGCGCGAACCGTCGGCCCGGGTATGATGCACCGTAAAATGCACCGGCAGCCCGATCAGGGTTTCTGCGGCATAGCCCAACAATGCCGCGCCCGCCGGGTTGATAAAAATGAAGGTGCCGTCCTCGCCGATACCGTACAAGCCATTGGCGCTGGCTTCCAGCAGCAAACGGCTGCGTTCCTCGGCTTCGCGCAAGGCTTCCGAGCGTTCTGCGACCAATTCTTCCAGGTGCCGGCGGTATTTTTCGAGTTCGGCCTCTTCCTGCTTGCGCAGGCTAATGTCTTCATAAATACCGAGCACGCCGGTAAGCTGGCGGTTCAAGTCATAAAGCGGCACTTTGGATGTGCGTATCCATATCTGCTTGCCTTCGGGCGTTGTTTGCGGCTCTTCAAACGCCAGTTTGGGCATATTGGAAGACATCACCAGTCGATCGTCGCGTTGATACAACGCCGCCTGCTCGATCCAGCTCAATTGGGTATCGTCCTTGCCGATCACGTCCTGCGCCGTGTTTACCCCGGCATCGCGGGCAAATATCGTGTTGCAGCCCAGGTAGCGCAACTCGGTATCTTTCCAGAAAATCCGGATAGGAATGGAATCAATGATGACTTGCAGCAGGTTTTTTGCTTCATAGAGCCGCCGATACGGCTCCCTGATCGTGTCGATAAAAATGCTTTTGTAGATAAAGCCGTAAGCGATCACTTTATAGATATGGCCCAGCAGGTTGTAGATGTCGGTAACATCGGCATATAACGTAAAAAACACTTCGCTCAGGGCCATGATGCAAGCCGCAGCAAACAAGCCGACCACGTCGTATGCCTGGGTAGCGCGCATTTTTTGCAGGAAGCTCAGCGCCGATGCGGCATAAAGTGCGATCAACACATATTCGCTGCCGATCTTGAAGGGCGTTAACCCGGTTTCGGCTGTAAAGGTCCGCGGCAACCGCTCAGGATGTAGTAGTCCCAACCACGCCACGATGCCGGCCAGCAGCAGCACGATGCCCAAAAGACGCCAGCGCAAGCCCGTCGTAAAGGTCTGCCGCCACGGCTCTATCGACACGGAGAGTAAACCCAATGCAGCCAGCAAGCGCGCCGCCAACCAGAAGTTAATCGCTTTTTCCGGGCTGCTGTCGGTAATAAAGGCCGGCATACCATGAAATGACAAAACATGCAGGAAATCGAGTATCGCCACGCCCAGGAAAATACAGGCC
>SCST01000648.1 GCA_004299465.1 Methylovulum sp.
TGTGCAGGCATAGTACATGGCGACCTTTCTGAATATAACATACTGATGGATGCCGACGGCCCGGTGATTATCGACATCGCGCTCCAGCATGCCGGCGGCATTATTGTTGGCCGCCGCATCGACCGCTTGCGGTAGATCGATAATCACCGGGCCGTCGGCATCCATCAGTATGTTATATTCAGAAAGGTCGCCATGTACTATGCCTGCACACAACATCCTGACAACTTCCCTGATCAGCAAACCGTGGTATTTCAGCGCCTCCTCCTGGCTCAACTCAAGATCGTTAAGCCTGGGAGCTGCGTTGCCCTGCCCGTCAGTAACCAATTCCATTAACAATACGCCGCCGACAAAGTTATAAGGTCTAGGGACGCGCACACCTGCTGCGGCAAGGCGGTACAAGGCGTCAACTTCGGCATTTTGCCAGACTTCCTCCTGCTGTCTGCGTCCAAACTTCGTGTGCTTGTTCATCGCTCTCGCCTGACGGCTGTTACGTACTTTACGGCCTTCCTGGTATTGTGCCTGCTTGTGAAAGCCTCGCTTATCCGCTTCTTTATAGACTTTTGCGCAGCGAATTTCACCTTCAGAAATGACAACATAAACCGCCGCCTCTTTACCGCTTTTCAGCGGGCGCAGGACTTCGTCGACGAGGCCATCCTCTACCAGGGGTTCGATACTTTTTGGAGTTTTCATAGTCGCTTATATCCCGATTTGATCAAAGCGGAAACGGTTACCCATTATTTCTTTTATTATAGATTTTGAATACGCTAGGCATTGGATGCGGCGAATTTTACAGCCACGCTAAGGCCCCAAAACCTGCGGCACGCCCAGTGGCAAGGCAGGCGGTCAATAAATAGCCGCCTGTCGGCGCTTCCCAATCCAGCATTTCACCGGCGCAGAATACGCCCGGCATCGCGCGCAGCATTAATTGCTCGTTAAGCGCAGCAAAAGCAATGCCCCCGGCACTACTGATAGCTTCGTCCAGCGGTCTTGCGGCGATTAATTTAACGGGTAATGCTTTAATCGCCGTACCCAAGCGGACAGGGTCATTGAAATCTGACGCCGGCAGTATTTCCCGGAGCAGGCCTGCTTTGACGCCATCTATGCCGACCCGTTTACGCAGATGGCTGGCCATTGAATGCTTGCCGCGCGCTTGTGATAATCTATCAACGAGACGTGATATGTCCTGGTCAGGGGCTAGGTCAAGATCGATTGTCACGCTACCGCTTGTTGCAATCGCCTCTCGCAATATCGCCGATAAGCTGTAAATTAAACCGCCTTCGACACCTGATGCCGTCACCATCAATTCGCCCCGTTGCGTAATCCTCCCGCCCTCAGCATGGCCAAACGATAGAGACAAAGCCTTTACAGGATGGCCAGCAAAACGATTGTAAAAATGCTCGCTCCAGCCTACATCAAATCCGCAGTTTGCCGGTTTCAACGCCGCTACCGGAATTCCACGCTCCCGCAGCAATGGCACCCATGCGCCTGTTGAACCCAGACGCGCCCAACTACCGCCGCCCAATGCCAAGACTACGGCATCGGCATGGACATAACGCATCCCATTGGGCGTTTGAAAGCATAGGGCAAGGCCGCTTTCAGGCGACAACCAGCCGGTCCATGAATACCTGTTATGAAATTCAACGCCGGACTCTCGCAATCGCCTTAACCATGCACGTAATAAAGGAGCGGCTTTCATATCGGTAGGAAAAACCCGCCCCGACGAACCGACAAATGTCCCGACTCCAAGCTGTTCTACCCATTCTCGCAAATTTTCAGGCGTAAACCTATCGAGCATCGGTTTAATATCGGACTGGTGCGAGCCATAGCGCGACAGGAACTTTAGATAAGGTTCAGAATGTGTGATATTCAACCCTCCTTTGCCTGCCATTAGGAATTTTCGCCCTAAAGTGGGCATTGCATCATAAAGATCGACTTTTATATCACCAGGCTGGCTTAATATTTCTGCCGCCATTAATCCAGCCGGCCCTCCGCCAATAACGGCAACTGTTCGCATCATGCTGCTCCTGACTCTATGGTTAAATCCCTTCTTTTCATACGACATTCCGGTAATATTGGCTGGACATTATACAATATCGCTAACTCTGCCAACACGAGCGTACTCTACGTTATGAAAAACCAGTCAACACCCGTTTTAGCGAATATTTTTTCATCGCTCCCCGATCAATTGCCTGAAGAATTATTTGAATGCCTATTAAAACGGGAAGGCCTGTTGATAGAACGCATTATCTCCAAAGGGCATATCACGCCCGAAGGACAATGGTATGACCAGGCTTGGGACGAATGGGTCATACTGCTCCGGGGACAAGCAACCTTATCCTTATGTTGTGACAGGCAGGACAAAAAACTCATCTCACTGGCTGCCGGTGACTATTTGCTGATCCCTGCGCACACCAGGCATCGCGTTGAATGGACATCTGCTGAGCAGGCTGTCGTCTGGTTAGCCATCCATCTGCATAAGCCGGAAGCCTGATCAATGACTCAGGCAAAAAAAAACCCAATCGATGAGGATTGGGTTTTTGGTTTAAGCGCTTGGCAATTCCCTACTTTCGCATGGCAAACTGCCACACTATCATCGGCGCTAAGCGGTTTCACTTCCGAGTTCGGGATGGGATCGGGTGGTTCACGCTCGCTATGGTCACC
>SCST01000649.1 GCA_004299465.1 Methylovulum sp.
TGCTCCCCAAACCGATTATTGAATCACGGCATGGACGTTGTGATGGTGAATTCGAAGAATTCATTATAAAAATAAGAACATATGAGTGGAATATTCTTCTGTTAGTTGATGAAACTTTCATTTTGAAAAACGATGAAACGAATTGGATATTGCGCTTCGATAAGTCAATGCATACGAAATACCCTATTGGGCATGAGTGGGTTGTTATTGACTCAGCAGAATGGGAAGCTATTCCCACACCGACGGGTACTAACGACCAAACAATTATTGATGACAAAATTAATTACCTAAAATCAAAAATTAAACAGGAGACCAAACCATGAGTAATGAACGTTTCACAGGTGGGGATACGCTGACTGGCTTCAATAAGCTGGCGCATGAGGCCATGATGCGTAATGAATTAAATAATGGGCGAGGAGCCTATGAGATCCAAGACGCTGGAGGGAAAAGCGGTTATAGTTATGGTCCCGTGCAATGGGATCTTACTAGTGGCGCACAGGTTTATAAAGATGATTTCAAAAAAATCCTAACAAATGCTACAGACGTTACAGGGAGTTTAATTTTCTCTGGATCTGAAATAAAAACTGTTTTTGATACGGTAATTACGCATCAAAACATTTCGACCTTTGAGACTCGAATAAATCAAGCCCTTGCAAGTGATTATGGTCAGAAAATAATCAATACAAACTACCAACGATACCTAGGCAGTGAAGTAACAGACATCGAGAATATTATTTCTACTGTCAGTGATTCTACGGATAAAGCCTTCTTAACTACCGACGCGGCCAAGCTATTTCTTTTTGATTACAATAATCAATATACACTCTCTTCAAATGGAGCCTTACATAAATATCTTTTAGGACAGCCTGTTAGCATTGGTGGTGGAACCACAGTGCAAAAACAGGGAACGCTCGATATGGGTGACTTGCTTAACTTCTATTTCAATGTGCGACAATTTGACAATTTGCCCAACGATAATGTACGGCGATTCGGAAATCTGGCCGACATTATCGATTACACCCCGCAAAGCCTTTCCGAGGCATATTCTGTTTTAGACATATATAACAACAGAATAGAACCTCGTATTGGACAGATTGAGTCCGTAAATCTAAGTGCTTTCAGAAGTCTGGTCGTACTGCCGACGATTAGCTATATTGGTCAACCTATTGCTGGCATGATAGACAACTTTCTCCTCGATGTTCAAACCGATACCGAACTCGTACCCGGTTTCCAGAAAGCGGTCGATGAAAGTAACTTTGCCGATATGTATTTTCAAGGCTTCGCCTTCGATACCGGCGTTTCCTCGGCCGGGTTGCTCAGCACAACACTGAACGGCAGCGGCTTCTGGAACACGGCCTTGTCCGATATTGTCACCGGCGGCATCCGTCCCGGCAATTTTAATGTCAGCGCAGAAGGGCACTTATGGAATACGCTAGATAGCACCTTCATGACGGGATCGAATTTCCAATCCTTCAACACCACCACCGGCGCCGGTCTCAATGACCTGACCTTAGGCGCCATCAACTCAAGCTTTGTCGATCCTCTGGTACTGGATTTGAACGGCGACGGCGTTCATCTCACCGACTTTGCTTCCAATCCGGTGTTGTTCGACATCGACAATGACGGCAGCAGCAAAGAGCTCACCGGCTGGGTCAGCACCGCCGACGGCATACTGGTTCAAGACCTCAACGGCAATGGCAAGATCGACAATATCAGCGAAACCTTTTCCGAATACTTCAACGGTACAACCGGCACCGGTGGCAATGCCGGCAGCAAACCCTATAAGGATGGCCTTGCCGCGCTCAAAAGCCAGGACAGCAACAAGGACAACAAATTCACCGCTGCCGATGCCAACTGGTCGAATGTCCGGGTGTGGGTGGATGCCAATCATAATGGCAGCACCGACAGCGGCGAACTCAAGACCCTTGCGGCGTTAGGCATTACCCAAATCAACCCCAATGCCAAAACTCAATCAGGACTGATAAAAAACGGCAACGAAGTGTTGGCGAGCAGCAGCTTCGTCCAGAATGGCGCGACAAAACAAGCTTTGGCTCTCAACTTCCTGGCTGATCCCAATGGACATAGTTTTTCCGTCAGCGGAACCGGTACCAAGATCGTTACGCAGGGTAATGTGAGCAGTTATGTTTCAAAAACCAGTACCGGAGAAATTATTAATGTTACACAAAAAGGCGTCAATAACGCTTACGGCGCCCAAGGCAATGATAGCCTGACCGGTGACGGCAGCAATAACTGGCTGGCTGGAGGCGGCGGCTCCGATACCTTCAACGCGGGTGCAGGTAATGATGTGCTGCTGATTGACGCAAAGGATTTACAGGCAAACATCCATGCCGGTGGTGGTATCGACATCGTGCAGGTAGTCGGCGACTCAGGTGTTGTATTGAATTTGACCCAAGCCGAAGTCGAAGTGGTGCGCGGCGGACGCGGAGATGATATTTTTATCAGCGGCGGCGGAAGTAACACGTTTGTCCGCGCCGGGGACGGTGACGATTTATTGATCGGCGGGGCGGCCAACGATGCGCTATCCGGCGAAGACGGCGAGGATATTATTGATGGCGGTGCGGGCAATGACCTGTTGCGCGGACATCGTGGCCGCGATCAGCTATTCGGTGGTGCTGGAAATGATGTTATCGAAGGTGGGCAGGACGACGACGAAATTCGTGGTGGCGCAGGTAATGATGTGATCCAGGGCAATCAGGGCGATGACCGCATCGATGCCGGCGACGGTCTGGACGTAGCGCAGTTCTCCGGCAGCTATGCCGATTACCGCATCCAGAAGACCGAACAAGGCATCTGGGTGACCGATACCCAATCCGGGCGCGACGGCAGCGATTTCCTGGTCGGCGTCGAGAAGCTAGGCTTCGCCGACATCAACACGGCGGCACTTAATCTATCGAACCCGATGCCGGTCAAGGACGTCATCACGGTGGCCAGCCGCACTACGACGGTGACTATCAGCAAACAGCAGCTTCTGGGCAACGACATCGACTATCAGGGCGATGTCCTGCACCTCAGCTCAGTGCAGGAGGCCGTCGGCGGTACAGCTGTCCTCAATGCCAACGGCGACGTGGTGTTCACGCCCAATCCCAATTTCAAGGGCATCATGGGCTTCAGGTATAAAGTCGCTGACAGTCATAACAACCCAGGAGCAACCGTTACGGATTTGGCTACGGGTCTTCAGGCAGAACTCAAGGCGACGGTTTTCCTGAAAACGCCGAATGTGCCCACCGATCCGCTGTTGACCGATCAATGGTATATCAATGACTTGAATATCCTTCCAGTCTGGACGGATTACTCCGGCAAAGGCGTTCGTATTGGCATGTACGAACCCGATGGTGACTTTGCCGTTTCCCGTGAAATCTTCGATTATCACCATCCGGACTTGGCGCAGAACGTCGATTCATCTTTTCTGGCCAACGCGACAGATATTCCATCCGGCGACTTTTCGAATCATGCCACGGCGGTTGCCGGCATCATGGTCGCGGCGCGTAATGGGGAAGGCGTCGTCGGCGTGGCCTACGATGCGAAGCTCTCCGGCTACAGCCTCGGCACTGAGGATTACTTTGCCAATCCCGGCCACATCCCTGACTATTCCGCATTCGATGTGGTGAACAATAGTTGGCAATCCAGGAATTTCTTCGCGCTGAATTTTTTCCTGAACGACGCCACCCAGACCCGGTTTACTGACGTGGTAAGTAATGCGATTAACAACGGTCGGGAGGGGCTTGGCACCGTCATGGTCTTTGCCGGCGGTAACGAACGCGCCGAGGGTTGGAATACCAACTATCAATTGACCGGCAGCCTGCGCACGGTGATTACGGTGGGCGCCATCAACGGCGAAGGCGACTTGGGTATTCTCCACATTCAGGCCAAGCCCTTTAGCAATCCCGGCGCTTCACTTCTGGTATCGGCACCCGGCGCCAACATCAATTCCACGCAGAGACTGCTGTTCAGCGACAACGGGAGCGTTTTCGGGAAAGATTTGGGCGCACTGCAAGGCACGTCATTCGCCGCCCCCCTGGTTTCCGGAACGGTTGCTTTGATGCTGGAGGCCAACCCCAATCTCGGCTATCGAGACGTGCAGGAAATATTGGCCATGTCCGCACGCAAAATCGATTCGACGGGCAGCGACTGGATCGATAACAAGGCAAGCCATTGGAACGGCGGTGGCATGCACGTTTCCCATGATTACGGCTTCGGGGATGTCGATACGCTGGCTGCTGTTCGTCTGGCGGAGACATGGACCAGCCAACGGATAATGGCCAACGAAACCCGCACCCGTATCGATAAAACTAATCTGAACCTGGCAATTCCGGATGGCGGCACGCTGACGACGACATTTACCATGACGGCGGGTGTCGTGATCGAACATGCACAGCTTGCACTGGACCTGGATCACGGACGCTGGGGCGATCTCATCGTCAAGCTGATCTCGCCTACAGGAACCGAAAGCATTCTGATGAACCGTGCAGGGAAAGCACCGGGAAGCTCCGCTAGCGATTTGGGCGACCTCAGTTCCGGCAACCTCCGCTTCGAGTTCGGATCGACCCATGACTGGGGCGAAGCAAGCGCCGGTACCTGGACCGTACAAATCACCGATGCGGCAGCGGGGGCAACGGGAATGCTGAAAAATGCAAGCTTGGTTTTGTACGGACGGCCGGACGACGAACACGACACCTATGTCTATACCAATGAGTTCGCCACCCTCGGCATAGGGACTCGCGCGACTTTGAACGATAACAACGGTGGCGTCGATATCATCAACGTTGCCGCCGTTGTTGGAAACAGCACGATCAATCTAAATTCCGGCTCGACAAGTACCATTGCCGGTAAGACGCTCACGATAGGCTCCACGACGAAAATTGAACAGGCCTATGCCGGGGA
>SCST01000650.1 GCA_004299465.1 Methylovulum sp.
TAAAACTCCGGCTATCAGGGCGCCATACATGCCCTGGACAGTTTTGCCGGGACTGATTTCCGGCGATAGCTTGACGGTGCCGAATCTTTTTCCGATAAAGTACGCCGACACATCTGCGGTCCAAATCAAAAGCAGTAGATACATGGTCATTTCGGAGCCGTAAAGCGCTCTTAACCGGGACAGGAACATCCAGGTCGCCAGCAATACAAACCAGCCGATGAATAATTTATACCGGGTTCCTACTTCCATCTGCAAAATGCCGGTCGGTGTTTTCCTGATCAGCAGCATCATCAGTATCCAGAACAGCACGGGTGCTATCACCAGCCATTCCAGCGCTCCCGAATAGGTCCTGACATCCGTCCAGTCAAAGCCTAATGCAATGAGTTCAAGCAATTGTGTCCAGAAATGAATGCCTAACATCGGCAATGTGAACAGCAACAGGAAAAGCCCGCGCTTAACCAATGAGTCAATGCCGGCAAGCCGGCTCCATTCCCAAGCCGCTAAAAGCGTAATAAGCCCCAGAACCAATGAAAAATACTCGATGGACAACTGGAATACGGCCAGTGCAATCAGGGAGGCCAGGATTGATGCGGTTATAATTCGCTGTAGTAACATTTTCGTAAGGGATGGTAAGGTTATAAAGTGACGGATTTATTGAGGACTTGTTCGCCGGTATGCCCAAACCGGCGTTGCCGGCTCTTAAAGCTCTTGATAGCTTCGGCGAGGGCGTGCTGGTCAAAATCCGGCCAGAGTGTCGGAGTGAAATACATTTCCGTATACGCGAGCTGCCAGAGCATAAAGTTGCTGACGCGCTGTTCGCCGCCGGTCCTGATGAATAAATCGGGGTCGGGCAGGTCGCTGGTGGATAAATGCTGGTTAATCAATTGCTCGTTGATGTCCGGGTTTTCCAGCTCTCCGGTGCTTATTTTTTCCAGCACTTTCCGGAATGCCTGGCACATATCCCAATGGCCGCCGTAATTGACGGCGATGACCAATGTCAGTGCATCATTGGCCTGTGTCTGTGTTTCGCCTTCGGTCATTTTATTTTGTAACTGGCTGGAGAATGCGCTCCTGTCACCGATAAAACGCAGGCGAATATTATTGCGATCCAGGATGTTGATTTCCCGTTGCAGGGTAGCCATAAACAGGCTCATCAGCAACGATACTTCCTCTTTGGGGCGTCGCCAGTTTTCGCTGCTGAATGCGAATAAGGTCAATACCTCAACTTTCTGTTCGGTGCAATATTCAACAATTTTCCTGACGGCTTTGACGCCGGCCTGATGGCCGAAAGCGCGTGGCAATAATCTTTTCTGTGCCCAGCGGCCATTACCATCCATGATAATGGCGATATGCCGGGGATTAGCCGGCTCCAAACGGTCGATAGCATTGCTGGACATGCTTTAAATCTCTTGAATTAGCGTCTCGCAGAACTGGCAAGCTAGAGTGATAATAAATCCGCCTCTTTCGCTTCCAGTAATTTTTCTACATCCTTGACGTACTGGTCGGTCAGTTTTTGGATTTTGTCCTCGGCAATACGGGCTTCATCCTCTGAAATAAGCTTTTCCTTAAGGCTGTCCTTTATTTCCGAGTTGGCGTCGCGGCGAATATTCCTGATGGCGACACGGCCGTTTTCGGCTTCCTGCTTAACAACCTTGACCAGGCTGCGGCGGCGTTCTTCGGTCAAGGCTGGCAGCGGCACGCGGATAACCATGCCGTTGGTTGCCGGGTTCAGGCCCAGGTCCGATTTCAGGATCGCTTTTTCAATGGCTTGCACCATGCCTTTTTCCCACGGTGTAATCGTCAGGGTGCGGGAGTCTTCAACAGCAATATTGGCAACTTGTGAAAGGGACGACTCGGTACCGTAATAGGAAACGCTAATCTGGTCCAATAAGCTGGGGTGGGCTCTTCCCGTCCGTATTTTTGAGAATTCATGTTTTAAGGCGTCTATGCTTTTGCCCATGCGGGTTGCCGCATTTTGTTGAATATCATTAATCACTTTTTGCTCCTCATAAAATTAAGCATTCCTCATTGAATAAGAGACCCTATGTCTTCGCCCATCATCAGTCTCATAACGGCGCCCTGTTCGAAAATATTCATAACGCGCATCGGCATGTTATTTTCTTTACACAAGACCAGTGCGGTAGTGTCCATGACATTAAGGCGCTGGTCCAGAGCCTCATCATACGTTAATCGGGAATAAAACTTGGCGTCTTTGACTTTTTCAGGGTCCGCCGAATAAACGCCTTTGACTTTGGTCGCCTTAATCATCAGTTCGGCATTGATTTCGATAGCCCTGAGGCTGGCGGCAGAGTCGGTCGTGAAAAAGGGGTTTCCGGTGCCTGCGGCAAAGATGACGACACGGCCTTTTTCCAAATGCCTGACTGCCCGGCGGCGGATATAATCTTCGCAAACCTGGTTGATTTTCAGCGCCGACATGACCCGCACGGGTTGGCCTAAATGTTCGATGGCATCCTGCATGGCCAGGGCATTAATCACCGTCGCCAGCATGCCCATCTGGTCGCCGGTTACCCGGTCGAGGCCTTCCGAGGCTTTTTCAGCGCCGCGCAAGATATTACCGCCGCCGACAACTAAACCAACCTGTACTCCGCAATCACATAATTCTTTAATTTCAGTGGCGAGGCGCTTAATGATGTCAGCGTCGATGCTGCCGCCGGCCTCGCTCATTAACGCTTCGCCACTTAATTTAAGTAAAATTCTTTGGCAAATTAATTTAGTCATAAAAACTCAGTCGAAGTTTTGTCGGGGGTCGGTTTTATTGATGACAACTATTGATTACAACAGGCATAGAGCCGGGTCGGCTTGTGCTAACTGCCTCTAACTTGCGCCATGACTTCTTCGGCAAAGTTTTCCTCTTTCTTTTCTATGCCTTCGCCGACTTCAAAACGGCTGAAGCGAATAACGCGGTTGCCTTTTGATGCCGCCAGTTTGCCGACGGTGATTTTGTCGTCCTTGATAAACGGTTGGCCCAATAATGTCACTTCGGCGAGGAATTTGCTGACACGGCCCAGGACCATTTTTTCGATGATCTCGGCAGGCTTTCCGCTTTCTGCGGCTTGTGCCGCGAAAATCTCTTTTTCTTTTTCGATAGTTTCCGGCGACACCTGGTCTTCGGAGACGCAGATGGGCTTGCTTGCGGCGATATGCATCGCGACATCTTTGCCCAGCTCGGCGTCCGCTACCGCTAATTCGACGATGACGCCGATTTTGTTGCCGTGCAGGTAACAGGCTGTGCCACCTTCTTGCGTGTTGTATTTTTCAAAGCGCCTGATGGTAATATTTTCGCCGAGTTTAGAAATCAGGCCGCGGCGCATTTCGTCGACCGTAACGCCGTCTTCGAGCGGCATCGCCAACAACTGTTCTTCAGTTTCGATATCCGCATTCAGCAGCGCATTGCTGACGCTTTTAACGAAATTAACGAAATCATCGGCTTTGGCGACAAAGTCAGTTTCGCAGTTGATGTCGATAATGGCTACCGACTTACCGCTATCGCTGACTTGGACGCCGATGATGCCTTCGGCGGCGATACGGCCTGATTTTTTGTCCGCTTTCGCCAAGCCGGCCTTGCGCATGTTTTCAATGGCTAATTCCATATCGCCATTGGCTTCAACCAGCGCTTTTTTGCATTCCATCATGCCGGAGCCTGTTCTTTCGCGTAACTCTTTAACCATGCCTGCACTAATAGTCATACTCATTGTCTGTTTTTCCTCGTCTGTTTCCTGAAAATATGATTGTCACTATAAAAACGCCCCCGTAAGGAGGCGTTCTTTGGTCTATTCAGCTTTTTTCCACGGATTATTGTCCGTAAAAAACAAGTTCATAACTTACTCTGCTGCTGTCGTTACCGCTTCTTCAACAAAATCATCTGCTTTTGCAGATAAACCTAAATGGGCTGTTTTAGCTTCCATCACTGCAGCAGAAACGCTTTCACAATACAGTTTAACGGCGCGAATCGAGTCGTCATTACCCGGAATAACATAGTCGATTTTTTCGGGTGAATTATTGGAGTCAACAATGCCTACAACCGGAATGCCCAGTTTTTTAGCTTCACTGATCGCATTTTTTTCATAGCCGACATCCAGGATGAAGATCACGTCGGGGATGCCTTTCATATCTTTAATGCCGCCGAGGCTGCGTTCCAGTTTTTCCAGTTCCCGCTCCATGCCTAAGGCTTCTTTTTTTCCGAAACGCTGGTAAAGCGTGCCGTCGGCCTTCATGGCCTCTAATTCTTTGAGACGATTGATTGATTTTTTGATGGTTTTGAAGTTGGTCATCATGCCGCCCAGCCAACGATGGTTGACGTAGGGCATGCCGCAACGCAAAGCTTCTTCGGCAACGACTTTACGCGCTGCTTTTTTAGTGCCGACAAACAGGATAGTGCCCTTGTTTGCGGCCATTTGACCCAGGTAATTCATCGCGTCATTAAACAACGGAAGCGTTTTTTCCAAATCGATGATATGGATTTTGTTACGAGCTCCGAACAGGTAGTTAGCCATTTTCGGGTTCCAGTAACGAGTTTGGTGTCCAAAGTGAACGCCCGCTTCAAGCATTTGACGCATAGATACTGCTGCCATTTATTTCTCCTTAGGTAAGATTCGGACAGTGTCCGATGGGTTACGCCTCCGCTTATCCCGTTTGGAAACCGGGCTGCAAGTTATTGAGCCGGCACCCTACCAAACGTGACGATAAGCGTGAGTATTAATACAAAAATGAACTTAGCTTTATACCATATAAGCTTTTTTTTTACAATAAGCTGGACTCTGTTAAACTCATTAAATAACATGATGCCACCAACTTTGAAGACTTAAGATTAAGCGGAACATTTCTAAGCGCCTATGAGCATAATTATTAAAACTGAAAGTGAAATCGAAAAAATGCGTGTTGCCGGAAGATTGGCGGCCGAAGTATTAGAAATGATTGAATCTTATGTTGTGCCCGGTATTACCACTAACGAACTCGACAAGCTTTGCCATGATTATATTGTTGATGTGCAGCAGGCCGTTCCGGCGCCGCTTAATTATCACGGTTTTCCCAAGTCAATATGTACGTCGATAAACCAGCAAGTCTGTCACGGTATCCCTAACGACAAAAAACTCAAATCCGGCGATATTGTCAATGTCGATATTACGGTTATTAAGGACGATTACCACGGAGACACCAGCAAAATGTTTTGCGTCGGCGAAGTCGGCCCGCATGTCAAACGCCTCGTTAATATCACCCGTGAAGCCATGTATTGCGGTATTGAGCAGGTCAAACCGGGCGCTACGCTAGGTGATATAGGCCATGCGATACAAAAACATGCAGAATCCAATCGTTATTCCGTGGTCAGGGAGTTTTGCGGCCACGGCATCGGTAAAAAGTTTCACGAAGAACCGCAGGTATTGCATTACGGCAAACCAGGTACCGGCATAACACTTGATGCGGGGATGATCATCACTATTGAGCCGATGATTAACCTGGGCAAGCGACACGTTAAAGTGTTGCCGGACGGTTGGACTGCGGTGACTAAAGACCGGAGTTTGTCCGCCCAATGGGAGCATACGATACTCGTGACATCCGGCGGCTATGAAATCCTGACTTTGCGCCGGGAAGAAAGGTGAGCGGCTTGGATAACATTACGCCTTTTGTCGGGACGGACTCCCTGCAATACTTCAAACAATTGCTAAGGCAAAAGCACGCCCAGCTGGAGCAAAAATTTGACCCGCACAGCTCGGTTGCCGACCTGCTTAAAGAGCGCTCTGATTTTATCGATGGAATATTAAGCCGCTGTTGGCGGCATTTTCTCGGCGAGCATGCGATGCAGCTCAGTTTGATTGCCGTTGGCGGTTATGGCCGGCGCGAATTATTCCCTTATTCCGATATTGATATTGTCGTATTGCTGGATTCGGACGACACCTCGCCTTACAGGGAAGCCTTGGCCGATTTCTCCACCTTCCTGTGGGATATGGGCTTAAAGCCGGGGCAAAGCGTGCGCACGGTTCAAGAATGCATAGATGCCGCCATTGATGATCAAACCGTTATGACCAGCCTGATGGAAATCCGCTTAATCATTGGCTGTCCATCGCTTTACGAGAGGCTTAAGCTGCAAGCAGCGCCTGATAACATCTGGCCGTCGGACCGTTTTTTTATGGCCAAAATGGAAGAGCAGCAGCAACGCTATGCCAAAGCGCATGACACGGCCTACAACCTTGAGCCAAATATTAAAGAAGGGCCGGGTGGATTACGGGATATGCAGGTTATCGCGTGGGTGTTTAAGCGGCATTACAATTCGTCAACGCTAAAGGAATTGATTAAATACAGTTTCCTGCCGGAGTCTGAATATTCAGAGCTGATGGCCGCGCGCGATGTGTTGTGGCGTATCCGTTATGCACTGCACCTGCTAACGCATCGCGGAGAAGATCGGTTGATTTTTGATTATCAGCGCGACCTGGCCCGGCAATTTGGATTTAGCGGGGAAGACCAGCACTATAACCAGGATGTTGAGCAGTTCATGCAGTTTTATTTTAAAACGGTGCAGGGCCTGGAGCGTCTTAATGAAATGCTGCTGCAATTATTTAATGAACGTTTTATCTGCGGCGAGACAGGTTGCAAGCCTGTGCCGGTTTCAAACAGGTTCGTCGCCGTCAACGGCTATCTTGAAGCGATAGACGAACAGCTGTTTGAGCAGCAACCGCTGGCATTGCTGGAAGTCTTTTTAATTCTCCAGAAAAATCGTTTGCTTAAAGGCATAAGGGCGACGACCATACGCCTGATACGCAAAAACCTGCATAAAATCGATGCTGCGTTTCGCGAAAATAAAATGGCCAACCGGCTTTTTATCGAGTTGTTGCGCCAGCCCTGCGGCATTACAACCCAATTAAGGCGCATGAACCGCTACGGCGTATTAGCGGCGTATTTGCCGTGCTTCGCGAATATCGTTGCGCGTATGCAATACGATTTGTTCCATATTTATACGGTAGACGAGCATACCTTGTTTGTTATCCGTAATTTGCGTAGATTCTCGATAGATGCCCATTACGATGAGCTGCCCTTCTGCCACAGTATTTTTCTGCTGATCCCTAAGCCGGAATTGC
>SCST01000651.1 GCA_004299465.1 Methylovulum sp.
ATCGGCGAGTTTTTTGTCAAATTCGGCGTTCTGGTTAGCTTCATCTTCGAGTGCCGCGGCTTTGCGGCGCAAATAATCGTCGTAACTACCTTGCCAGGACACCAGGTTGCCGCGATCTAAATCGATGATCCGGGTTGCCAGTTTTTGCAGGAACGCACGGTCATGGGTGACAAACAATACCGCACCCTGAAAATTCAGGATCTGTTCTTCCAGCCAACTGATGCTTTCAAAGTCCAGGTGGTTAGTCGGTTCGTCCAGCAATAACACGTCAGGTTCGATGACCAAGGCCCGCGCCAGTGCTACGCGTCGTTTCCAACCGCCGGACAGGCCGTTGACGCTTAGCTCGCCCGGCAGTTCCAGTTTGCTTAACGTGGTTTCAACCCGCTGCTGGAAATGCCAGCCCTTATGCGTTTCCAACTTATGTTGTAAATCGCCCAGTTCATTCAGGCTTTTTTCGTCTTCGTAATCCATCGTTAAAGACAGGCTGTGATAACGGGTGATCCAATGCCCCAGTTCGCCGAGACCGTCGGCAACGGCATCGTAAATTGTCGCATCGTCGGGCAAATCGGGAGACTGTTCGAGCCAGGACAGTTTTAATTCCGGTTGTCGCCAGATGTCGCCGTGATCGGCATAGATGTTGCCGGAAATAATCTTCATCAACGTGGATTTGCCTTCGCCATTGCGGCCTAGCAAGCCTACCCGTTCGCCGGCATCCAGTTGAAAATCGGCGTTTTTTAATAAGGCGTGCGTTCCATAAGCAATTGAGACGTTAGATAAGCGTAATAAAGGCATTTGTCGGTTTTTACCAGTGGTGGAGAGGGTTTATAAAGTCTATTATATAGAACAATCACCGGGTTTTTCCGAGAACCTGTTTTAAGGCCGGGAAAACCGTCTTCCTCGTGGCATGCTGCGCAGCCGGGGATATAGTGCTGTCCTGTAAAAACAGCGTGCTTGCCCTGCGACGGGGCATCTGCCAAGTGGCTGAATAATGAACATTAATGTAGAATAAGCGACCGCTTAAAAACCATAATAATGACAATGACCGCTGATAATACCGTTAAAAAACTGTTGATTGTCGATGACAGTAAAGTTTCAAGAATGCTGATGCGTGCGCAAATTGTCGCCGTGCGTCCCGAATGGATCATTGTGGATGCAAGCTCCGGTGACGAAGCGCTCATACTCGTTGAGCAAGACCCGCCGGACTACTGCATGATGGATATTAATATGCCGGGTATTTTAGGGACGGATGCCGCTGAAAAAATCCTGGAAAAACATCCGTCGATACGCATGGTCATTTTTTCGGCAAATATCCAGGAAACCTATCAATTCCGGGCAAATGCCCTGGGCGCGGCTTTTGTTGCAAAGCCGGTTTCAGAAAAATCGATTGCGCTAGCCTTGCATCATTTCCAATGCCCCAATTGAACATGCTGTCCGAGATGCAGCTGGATGCGCTTGCCGAAGTTTTTAATGTCGGGGCGGGCCGCGCCGCATCGAGTATCAGTGAAATCGTCGGTGATGAAGTCAAACTTTCAGTACCTGCCATCGAAGTTAAACAATCGGCTGAAATCAGCCCCGGCATCCTGTCATTAAACGACGGCAGGTTCGGCACCGTCCGCCAGGATTTCAGCGGCCCGTTTGATGCCGCGGCGATGCTGTTGTTTTCAGAAGACAATGCGCTGGAGATCGTGCGCGATATGATGGGTTCGCAGATGAGCCTCGATGATCTTGCCGAGTTCGAGCAGGAAGCGATGTGCGAACTGGGCAATATCATCCTGAATGCCTGTTTATCGGCGATGGCGGACATGCTGGGTATTTCGTTGAACAGCTCTTTGCCTTGCTATACGGTCGCTTCCTGCGATGAAATACTGGACCAGATTGCCGCCAGCGCCGTCCAGGATTATATTTTGCTGTTGAACATTACGCTTACCAGCGCCAGAAGGCAGTCGCAAGGCCACCTCATTTTGCTGCTCAGCTCGGCGTCATTAACTAATCTCATCCGGCATATTGATCATTTCCTGAGCGAAATATAAATATGCCTAATTACATTCTGGAAGACGTATTTAATGCCATAAACCTTGGCTTAATTGTCGTTGATGCAGACTACACCGTGTTGCTTTGGAATGACTGGATTGCCAGGCATGCCCATATCAAGCAAGATGACGCGATAGGCCGTAACCTTGCGGGCGTATTTCCAGAGCCATTGTCGCCGACCTTCCTGAGTGCGATAAAAAACACGCTGGCATACGGCTTGCCGACGGTATTGTCCAATGCCTTGCATCGTTCTCCTTTACCGCTATATGACCTGGCTGGCCAGAAAATACGGCTCCATCAATCCATCACGATTTCGCCGCTCTTGTCACAGCAGGGTGAACAATACTGCATTATCCAGGTAAGCGATTCGACCACGTCGATCAAGCGCGAGAAAATGCTGCGCTCGCATTCTGAAACCCTAAGGCGCGAAGTAAGCACTGACAGCTTGACGGGTATTTATAATCGCCGCTTTTTTGATGAGCATTACGAGATTGCTTTCCATAATGCGGTAAGGCAAAAGCAAAGCTTGTCTGTCTTTATGATCGATATCGATTACTTTAAAGACTATAACGATTATTACGGCCATTTAAGCGGCGACAAGGTGATAAAGACCGTCGCCCAAACATTAAAATCCACGCTTTCTCGTGGCAGCGATGTGATTGCGCGCTTCGGCGGCGAGGAATTTGTCTTGGTATTGCTGGACTTGACCGCAGAACAGGCTGAAAAGTATGCCGAGAAGCTTAAGGATGCTGTTTTCAATTTGGCAATACCCCACAGAAATTCACCGTTGTTTAAGCAGGTGACGATCAGCATCGGTTTGTGCACCGGCATCCCCAGCGTTGAATATGACATACTCAGCAAAGCGGATGTTGCGCTCTATCGCGCCAAGCAGGAAGGGCGTAATCGCTGTATTGCCTTGCCGCTTTAAGCTGCCGGGTCATCGCGCTACCTGTTGTTAACCCATTAATTTACGGAGCATGATATGAAATTTAATAATGATAATTTTTGGCTGTATTAATTTTCCCAAAAGTTCTTGCGCAGTACTCTGAATATACTGCGCAAGAACTTTTGGGAAAATTAATACCTATTCAATAAGTTATTAATTGTTTCATAAGTGCTTGCCGAACTCATTTAACGAAGACTGGCCATTTCTAGTGCAAGCACTTATGAAACAATTAATATATCATTCATGACGATGTGACCCGAAAAACCGATATTAAAGGAAGGACATTCGATAACGAATGGTTGCGGCTGGATGACGACGGACAGCTTACGGTCAAGGGTACGAATCCGCATGGGGACGGATATGCCTGGGATGGTTGCAGCCCGAAAGGCGCGTTTTTGGATTGGGTGTGGGGTACTCCAGACGGTGTGATCAACCCTGTTACGGAGCGGCGTAAGACTTATTATGCATCGCTGTTCCATGATGTCCTGTACCAGTTCGGCAAACAAGCGGGGGTGCAAAGAAAAGAGGCGGATACGCTGTTTCTTCAATGCCTGAAAGAAGACAATTTCTTGTGGGCTTATCTTTATTATGCGGCGGTCAGGGCATTGGGCGGGCTGTTTTTTGGCCGGGCCTGAATTGCTCATGATGGACGAATTAGTTTAACCGCGGTGGGACCGTGATATGAATGAAAAAGGGCTGCGGATATTAACCTACAATATTCATAAAGGCTTTAATGCCGGCAACCGACACTTTGTCCTGCACCAGATTCGCGAAGCCTTGCGCACCGCCGATGCCGATTTATTGTTTTTGCAGGAAATGCAGGGCGAGCATCGGCATCGCGAAAAGAAAATCGCCAATTGGCCCGACCGGTCGCAGTTTGAATTTATCGCCGAAGACCTCTGGCCTTTTTATGTTTACGGTAAAAATGCTATTTACGATGCCGGTCATCACGGCAATGCCATCCTCAGCAAACACCCGTTTGAACGTTCGGAGAATATTAATGTATCGCCGTTTCCGTGGGCCAGCCGCAGCATGCTGCACGGCGTTGTCCGTATCCCGCAAAGCGACCAGGATGTGCATATTGTCTGCATTCATTTTGGCTTCCTGGGCAAGGAGCGCCGTTTGCAGATAGGCAAATTATGCGAGCGCATCGATAGCCATGTGCCGCATGGTGCGCCGTTGATTGTAGCGGGTGATTTTAACGATTGGCTGGGGCAGGCTGAACATTTGTTCCATGAGCATCTGGGCCTGCAGGAAGTGTTCCGGAAAACGCATGGGCGTTATGCGCGAACGTTTCCTTCCTGGCTGCCTTTGTTACAAATGGACCGTATTTATTATCGCGGTTTAACGCCGGTATCCTGTGAACGGCTTGACCGTGCGCCGTGGTATAAGCTTTCGGACCATGCGCCGTTGCTTGCGTCATTTACCTTATGAACAGCCCTCGACACACAGGGCAATCGCGCTTGACGCTGCCCAACCTGCTGACCGGGTTTCGCTTCGTGGCCGCGCCATTTTTACTGGGTTTGGCCTGGTATGGCTATAGCCTTGGCTTTATGGCTTTGTTGGCGGTTTGCTTCTTGACGGATTTACTCGACGGCCTGGCGGCCAGGTTGACCGGGCAGGTTTCCGAATTTGGCGCCGCTCTCGACAGTTGGGCGGATGTGATTATTTACCTGACGATTAGCCTGTGTTGCTGGTGGCTATGGCCTGATGTGGTGCAGAGGGAGTCGGTTTATGTCGGCATGATTGTCGCGAGCTGTT
>SCST01000652.1 GCA_004299465.1 Methylovulum sp.
TGCCAGCTATGATTACATCGTGTCGTCGGTTCGATCCCGGCCTGCACAGTGTGTGCAGTAGCTCAGTTGGTAGAGCAGAGATCATGGCGAATCCCTTGTCGCGCTCTTTATTTCGGCAAGCCGTAACGGGTTTGTTCTACAGTTTTGGCGAATGCAGGTGCAACTACAAGCCTATCACGCCGATGGTCGCGGGTTCGAATCCCGCCGGTTTCGTACCATGAAACCGTAGCTCAGCGGTAGAGCATCGAGTGTTGCACCGATACTTGTCGCCATTTTTTTATTTTTGCGAACCTTATCTGGTTTACATAACGGTTTTGGCGAATGCGCTGGTAATTACATCAACGCGGGTTCGATTCCCGCCGGTTTATGAATCGTCGCCCAGTGGTGGGGCAATGCATTACCGCAACCCTTGTCGCCAATCTTTTTCGCGCCGTAAGTCTAACTGACTTGACGGCGTATTTTTTTAACAATGAGGCAAACCCATGCAACCTGAAAACTATCAAGTCATGCAAGCCGACAAAGGCAAACCGATCAAGCTATGGACGCACGGCGTCCCCGTGGAAGAATCCGCGCAAAAGCAATTGCAGAACATCGCGCAATTGCCGTTTATTTTTAAACATATCGCCGTGATGCCCGATGTGCATTTGGGAAAGGGCTCGACGATAGGCAGCGTGATCCCGACCCTGGGCGCGATAATCCCGGCGGCGGTCGGCGTGGACATTGGTTGCGGCATGATGGCGGCGAGGACGACGTTAACAGCGAATGACCTGCCGGATAACCTGCATGGCTGGCGGACTGCGATAGAAAAAGCGGTGCCGCATGGTCTGAATTTTAAAGGCCGCGATAAAGGTTCTTGGGAAAATCCGCCGGCTAATGTCGATGCCGCTTGGTTGGAGTTGTTGCCGCGTTTTGAACAACTGACCGCCAAACACCCGCGTTTTAACAAAACCAACAACTATAAGCACTTAGGCACTTTGGGAACGGGCAACCATTTCATCGAAGTGTGCCTGGACGAAAGCGATGCCGTTTGGTTTATGTTGCATTCGGGTTCGCGCGGGGTCGGCAACGCCATCGGCTGTTACTTCATCGAATTGGCGAAAAAAGAAATGGAGCGGTTTTATGTCAATCTGCCGGATAAGGATTTGGCGTATTTCCCGGAAGGCACCGAACATTTCGATGACTATGTCGCGGCGGTCGGCTGGGCGCAGGATTTTGCACGGTTGAACCGCGAGCTGATGATGGTCAATGTCGTTAACGCTATCCGCACGGTCATGCCGAAACTGTTTGCCGCCGATGTGGAAGCCGTCAATTGCCATCATAATTATGTGCAACGCGAACACCATTTCGGCCATAACGTGCTGGTCACCCGCAAGGGCGCGGTTGCGGCCTGGCCGGGACAAATGGGGATCATTCCCGGCTCCATGGGCGCGCGTTCGTTCATCGTGCGCGGTAAAGGCGAGCCTCAAGCGTTTTGCTCATGCAGCCACGGGGCGGGTCGGGTGATGTCGCGTACGGAAGCCAAACGCAGATACACCGTCGCCGACCAAATCCAAGCCACCCAAGGTGTGGAATGCCGTAAGGATAAGGAGGTCATCGACGAGATTCCGATGGCTTACAAAGACATCGACGCGGTGATGCGGGCGCAGGCGGATTTGGTGGAGATCGTCCATACCTTGAAGCAGGTGGTTTGCGTAAAAGGCTAGGTATACTGAGAGCGAGTGCAGCGCATCATTCGAGTGACAATAAGCAAAGGAAAAACCATGATGATCGAACTGGATGGGGC
>SCST01000933.1 GCA_004299465.1 Methylovulum sp.
TCAAGGCTTGAGCCTGGGCTTCAAGACAGGCGTTGATTTTGGATGCAGACAGTAATTCCAGCGGATTATCCAGGCGATAACCCTTGCCGCTGACGGCCGAATATTGCAATCCCAACCCGGTCAGCGCATTAACATGTTTCCAGACCGCCGAACGGCTGATGCCCAGCGCATGGGCCAACTCGGTTCCTGAGTGAAATTGGCCATCCGCCAGCAAGCTAAGGATTTTTTTTTGTTTATCGGAAATGGACACGGCGTTGCTTCTGCAAGTCGGCCTTGTCAGCGGGTCATTACCAGCGTACAGGCAAGCGTTTTTTTAGTTCGATACGGTGATTCTCGATCGAGATATAGCCGCCTTTTTTGAGGTCGTTCAGGATGCGCGTCACCATCTCGCGGGATGCGCCGACCATCGTCGACAATTCCTGGTGCGTCAACGGGTCGGTGCTTTCTTTTCCGTCAGCCTGGGTTTTAACCATATTCGTTAAGGTCTTGGCGATTCTTCCGTAGACATCCAGCAATGCCAGGCTGCTGACCTGTTCCGTCGTATTGCGCATACGCTTGATAACCGTCTTTAAAAGCTCGATTGCAATATCAGGATTGCGTTGCAGGCATTCAAAAAGATAGGTGCGGGGAAATAAGCCGATTTTACAGTCTTCGACCGTCATGACGGTGGCGGAGCGCGGCTGTTCGTCAAATAATGATAATTCGCCGAAGGTATCGCCTTCCTGGAGAAAATCCAGCAAAACTTCCCGGCCGTCTTCGTTGCTCATGAATACTTTAAGCCGTCCCGATAGCACGATATACAGCAGGTTGTTCGAAATATCGCTCTGGTTGACCAAGGTCGAACCTTTGGGGAAGCTTTGCGTATGTATGCCGGATTCCAGCTCGGAGCGATCTTGTGGGGATAGTGATTCGAATAAAGGCACATTTTCAAGCATAAGGATTAGTTCCTATAAGCGCAAACTTAAGAATTCGGATGATGTGGGTATTTCACACTGAGGCCTGTGAATATAACACAGCTTTTATTTCGCTGTTGTCGTTAAATATTGACCGAAGCCAAGAAATTATAAAATCTGTCTTAGTCCTATTGAATACGGAAGCCACTATGAAAACACCTGTTAATAAAACCTTATCGCCATTTCGTAAATTACTCATTATCCTGGGAGGCCTGGGGCTTGCAGCAAGCGCGCAGCCATCTTATGCCGATGCCCCCGCTCATGTGTTGTGGGCCGATGATTTAA
>SCST01000653.1 GCA_004299465.1 Methylovulum sp.
TTTATCCGGACCGACGCCCTTTATCTGTTATCCGATTTCGAATAATGAGGTCAGGCTTTTAATTGATTTTCCTGGCGAGCAGTTGCCTAGAAAGCATTTGATAGAACAACATTTGCAGGATAATGTAACGCCCTATATGTCTGAAGGTATGCGTGACAGCTATGAACGAGCCTTGCGAGAAGGTGGATTTAAGGTCATGCCCAATCATTATATGGCGGCAAAACCGATACTACGGAAAGGCGCTGTGATGCTGGGGGATGCCTTGAATATGCGCCATCCCTTGACAGGTGGTGGATTGACCGCGGTATTTTCAGATATTCAAATATTGAGCACCCATCTATTGGCCATGCCTGATTTCAGTAATACCGACTTGATTCAAGATAAAATCGAGGCCTATTATCGTGACAGGAAGCATGCCAACGCCAACCTTAATATTCTTGCAAATGCGCTGTACGCAGTGATGTCTAACGACTTGCTTAAAACGGCTGTATTCAAATACCTACAGCGCGGTGGCGCTAACGCGCAGGAATCGATTTCATTTTTGGCCGGGTTGAACAGGAAGCATTATTCGTTGATAAAACAATTCTGTTTTTTGGCGGTGTTCGGTGCCGGCAATTTAGTACGCCATAACATTTCAAATATACCTAAGGCAATCACACTTCTTTCGGATGCGTTTTCAATTATTAGACCATTGGTAAAAAATGAGATATTGCCATAAGGTAACACGCCAATAATAAACCCCCTCATCCTATAATCTTAACCACTCAACAGCCAAAAATACGACTGCATGGATGCAAGAGGTAGAGCAACGCAGGAGCAGTTGCCGACGACTGCATGGATGCAAGAGGTAGAGCAACGCAGGAGCAGTTGCCGACGACTGCATGGATGCAGGAGGTAGCGCAACGCCACCACGAGGGTGGTCTATGGACAGGTCAGTTGCAAAGAACGCAGATGACGCTGATCATTATGATCAAGCTAATATATTTTTATTGCGTTATCTGTGTTTAACATATTCATCAGCGTCATCTGCGTTCCATTGCATTTAATAAGCAGGTATTTTCTTATTGCAAGTTACCTAGGATGGGAAATTGCCGCGTGTAGTCCATCTCTTACAGGTACTATCCTATTTTTAGCGTAGTCCTGTTCCATGTGAAATTAAGGTTCCACCTATTGTGGATGTCAGTCATATCCCTCAAATTAAGCGCGACCACACCCCCGTGATCAGGTGATTTTGGCTAAAGCGGGAAAGCATTAGCGCCTTAGCTGGTTTGTACCGAGCCGATTGGAGAAAAATCAATGGCTACAAGCACCTCTGGCATCTTTGCTTTTCGGCGCTCAGACTGCTAACTAATTCACGGTTATGGAAATACACCCGCTAATTCTATTAGCTTAAATGTTACATTTGTTGCTGAACAATTATCCGGGTAATTTCACAAAGTGCTGTACCAGGCATCAAGGAAAAAAATGCCGAAAGCCCCTGAAAGCAGCACCCGACCCGCAAGCTTGGAGAGCATAATGGTTGACAGTATGGCCGATAATGCAAAACGGCACCCGCCCATCAAGGTGCTGGTGGTCGAGGACTCGCCTTCGGTGCGGGAATTTCTCGTTTACCTGTTTGCCTCCGACCAGGAAATCCAAGTGATCGGCACGGCGTGCAACGGTGAAGAAGCGCTAGCGGCCGTCAAGGACAAAAAACCCGACGTAATCACGATGGATCTGCACATGCCGAAAATGGACGGCTGCACGGCAACGCGAGCCATCATGGAGAGCTTTCCCACGCCTATCGTCGTCGTGACCGGCAGCCCTTCCTCCGACACGATGGCGACGACAACCAACGCACTGGAAGCGGGCGCGCTGGCGGTCATCAAAAGGCCGGTGGGCATCGGCCACCCGGATCATGCTGCAACGGCAAGAGAGCTGATCCAGACCGTCAAGCTGATGTCGGAGGTCAAGGTCGTCAAACGCTGGGCGCAGCGCAAAACACCGGTTGCTGGGGGCAATAAGCCGGTCCCGCCGGAACATGCGACGCTCGTCAGGGATATGCGCCTGGTGGCCATCGGTTCATCGACAGGAGGCCCGCTGGTATTACAGCAAATATTATCGAAGCTTCCCAAGAATTTTCATGCCCCCATCATCGTCGTCCAACACATCGCGCAAGGCTTCACGGAAGGCTTTGCACAATGGCTTCAAGAATCTTCCGGTTTCCCGGTCAGCGTGGCGGCGGACGGCGAGCTGCTACAGCCCGGCCATGCCTATGTCGCGCCCAACGGTTTCCAGACGACCGTGGACATCTACGGGCGAATCGCGCTACACAACAGCGGCCCGGAGAACGGACACCAACCGTCGGTTTCATGCCTGTTCCGCTCGGTCGCGGCAGCCTTCGGGCCGGGTGCGGTCGGGATACTGTTGACCGGCATGGGCAAGGATGGCGCCGCGGAGCTTGGCTTGATGAAGTCTAGAGGCGCCGTCACCTTTGCCCAGGACAAGGAAAGCGCCCTGGTGCACGGCATGCCGGGCGAAGCCATCGCGCTTGGCGCGGCATCGTATGTGCTGCCGCCGGATAAAATCGCCGAAATGTTGACGAACCTGGCGAACCAAGCAGGTCAATGGAGAATAAGCCATGAAACCCACAATGAACAAGCTTAATCATACCGGGATTCTTATCGCCGAGGACAGCCGTACCCAGGCCGAACAACTTTGTTACCTACTGGAACAACACGGCTATCAGGCCACCGTCACCGCTAACGGCAGGGAAGCGCTTGAGGAGGCGATGATACAAAAGCCCGCGCTGGTCATCAGCGACATCATGATGCCGGAAATGGACGGCTATGAACTGTGCAAGGCGATCAAGTCCGATGAGACATTAAAAGACATCCCGATTATCCTGG
>SCST01000654.1 GCA_004299465.1 Methylovulum sp.
GGGTGGATAATGTCGATGACCGGATCGTCGAAACAATCGTGTCGACCGCGCGTTCGGAGCAGGATACCGTATTCGCCTGGATTGATTACACATTGCCGGCGAATGTTGAAAACATCGAATTGTGGCCGGGCGAAGGCGGTGGTCCGAGTACCGGGCTAAACGCCGAAGGCAACGGTTTGAACAACAGGATGTCCGGCAACAGTTTTGATAACCGTTTGTCGGGCCTTGAAGGCGGCGATACGTTAATGGGCGGCATCGGCGTCGATACGCTGGAGGGTGGCGCAGGCAATGACAAGCTCGATGGCGGCGCAGGCGGCGACGCGATGTTCGGCGGCAGCGGCGACGATTACTATTGGCTCGACAACGTAGCGGATAGCATCAATGAGGCCGGCAACAACGGCAACGACACCGTGGAATCCTGGCTCAGCAATTACACGTTGGCCGCAACGCTGGAAAACATCGTCTTGTTGCAGGAAAACTGGCAAATCAATTACATAGCGCAAAACGGCTATGGCAATAGTCTGAATAACAAATTGCAGGGCAATAGCGCAATTAACAAGCTCAACGGCTTTAGCGGCAATGACTGGCTCAACGGCATGGGCGGCGCCGATACCTTAAACGGCGGCGCCGGTAACGACACCTTGCAGGGTGGGCGTTATGACAACGATGTCTTCGTTTTCGACAGCGCGTTGAATGCCACCGGCAATGTCGATCAAATCGTCGATTTTGAAACCGGCTATGACAAGATTCGGCTCGACAACGACATTTTTAACGCGCTTAACGCAACAACCGGTTTGACATCGGGCCAGTTTATCGCCGGAGACAATCAAAAAACCGCACAAGACGCCAACGACTTCATTATCTACAACAGCACCAGCGGTGCCGTGTATTACGATGCCGACGGCAATGGCGGCGCCAGCCAGCCGGTGCAATTTATCGGCATGGGCGTAGGCTTGGCGTTGACTGCCAACGACTTCGTCATTATTAGTTAAGATTCGATTGGAAATAAGATCCCGATTTGTCGCGGCTGTTTACAAAACCCGGTAATCCTGCAATGGCAATAATGGCGGCCCTCTAAACAGGCTATGGGGCCACGACTGCGCGTTTTAAGGGGACGCGCAGTCGTGGCGTTGTTTTCAGTCAACCTGGTTTTGACGGGAGTCACAAAGACCTGCCAAAGACAATTGGGGACAGGCTACGGTGTCTACCACACAAGCCCCGTAGGGTCGAATCGAGATATAAGGTTGGGCAACAGCTTTACCGTGGCCCAACATCAATGTACACCGAACGTTGGGCACGAACAGCATGTGCCCAACCTCTTTAACGCGCTTAAATTGGCGGTTGCTTTTCACCCGTCGCCTTAACGACGACCGTATCGCCGACAGTCAATAGACCACATTGATTATGCAAGGCGTTTTGCCCAAAGTAGATTTTATTTCCCCATTTCCTGGTGCGGTTCAGCGTAGTCAGCGGCTCTTTGCCGGATACGCCGGTGGCGGGGTCTATGGTTGGGATAGCGCAGCGGGAGCAGGGTTTGGGCAACCTGAAATCAATGCCGCCGATGCTGATTTCCCGCCAACGGTCTTCGGCATAGCCGGGGCAACCGGATATAACCAGGTTGGGTCGGAAGCGGCTCATCGCCAGGTTCAGCTGCATGGCCTGGTTTAATAAAGCCAATGACGACTCGGAAATAATTAAAAAAGGAAAGCCGTCGGCAAAGCTTACCCGGTCGTAGGCATTGCCGTAATCGGGATCGACGGGACGAATGACATCATCGGCCTGGTAAACCAAGCGGCAGTCCTGTTTCAAGAAATCGCTGAGCCATTGATCGGCAGTCGCTGATACGCTACGGGCATCGCAGCGGTCATGCCAGATGGTGCTGGGAATAATCTCGCCGCCAAACGGTGCCAGCGCTAGCGGCAGGTTCTCCATGCCCGGTGCGGACAGCATTAGCCTATCGTCTGCCAGTGCGGTATGAATTAACGCCATAGACGGCAAAGTACGCTGGCTGAGGAATTGCCCCGACTTATCGATAAGCATCCATTTTCTATCGTATTGCAGTCCGGTTTCCGTGACGGGCCAACGGGTTACACTGATGCCTGCCAATGATTTTACGGGATAGATGTTGATTTCGCTTAATACTGAGTATGTCATCGGTTCAAGTTTATTGTGATGCGAGGCTGCTGCGGGCGGGTTAAAGTGATTCTTGATGCCAGGCTAAGTTATCCAGGCTTGCAAGTCTCTTCCCGCAGGTGTCGCCGGTTAAATAAAAAAATTTTGCACGTTTTACTAAACTTTCCCCAAAGATGAAACTGAAAAGTTGATAGTTTGGCTTATATTGCAAATAGGACTACTCATTACGTTGCACGGCAAATTTATCTTATCGCTGTCTTAAAAGATTATAATACGCGGAAAATTTATCACATTATCCAGTAACAGGACTCTCTAATGAAAGCAAGCATAACTATTTTGATCGGCGGCCTATTGATGGGCTTGGCGGCGTGTTCGAGCGACGGCGTCAAACGCGATGCGGCGGAGGTAAAACCGGTCGATAAAGCATCCCCCCCGGTTGATAAGGCGGCGGATATGTCGCAAGAACCCAGGATGACGATCAGCAAGGACGGCAAGACCTTAAACTTGGTCAGGGTCATGGACGGGGCAGTGTGTAAAAACGAGCTGGAAGGCGCCAAAGGCACTTTCCTGTTGTACGCTTATCCTGCCGATATAGAACGCATTAAACGCGAGAGAGGCGCAAAAATCTTCAGTGAGTTCGAGGCTAAAATCCAGGCTTTTTCAGCCCAGGTGCTGCAGGAAGCAGTGGATAAAACCAATTTATCCAAAGACCCCTTTGCCTTAGGGGATGATGAAGCGCAGCAAAAACTGGCCCGGCAATTGGATGATAATTTTCGTAACACCGTCACGGATGCGATTAATCTATTTGAAAAAGAGACGACGCTGACGATTGATGTTAGCACCTTCCGTCCTTCATTTATTTTTTATCAAAAAGGTTGTGAAGCCACGCTGCCGGAATCCGATTTGACTGATTTTAATGACGCGCAAGTTTATGGATATTGAAAGCGCATGCTTTCAATATCAGGCGGAGCATCGCCTAAAACAGTTTTTTAAAGGACAGCCTGAACATGACCGCCATCGACCCTAAAGAAGAATTACGCCGGCAATTAAAAGCAGCTGCGCTTGACTATCATGAATTCCCTACCCACGGTAAAATCAGCGTTACCCCCACCAAGCAGTTAACCAGCCAGCGCGATCTTGCCCTGGCTTATTCGCCCGGTGTCGCGGCGGCCTGCGACGAGATCGTCGCTGATCCCGCCAATGTATTCAAATACACGGCGCGCGGCAACCTGGTTGCGGTGATTACCAACGGTACCGCAGTATTGGGCCTTGGCAACATAGGTCCCCTGGCGGCCAAGCCTGTTATGGAAGGCAAAGCGGTATTGTTCAAAAAATTCGCCGGGATTGATGTATTCGATATCGAAGTCAACGAACTCGACCCGGACCGCTTATGCGACATCATCGCCGCATTAGAGCCTACATTCGGCGGTATCAACCTGGAGGACATCAAAGCGCCGGAATGTTTTTATATCGAGCGCCGGCTACGCGAACGCATGAAAATCCCGGTGTTTCACGATGACCAGCACGGCACGGCGATTATTGTTGGGGCGGCTATCCTGAACGGCCTGAAAGTTGTCGGCAAGGCTATTGACAACTGCAAACTGGTGGTGTCCGGCGCCGGTGCCGCGGCGCTGGCCTGCCTGGATTTACTGGTTGATTTGGGGGTCCCGGTTGCAAACATCTATGTAACCGATTTGGCGGGTGTTGTTTATCGAGGCCGCACCGAATTGATGGACCCCGACAAAGCCCGTTTTGCACAGGCTACCGAGGCGCGGACGCTGGCGGATGTCATACCGGGCGCTGATGTGTTCCTG
>SCST01000655.1 GCA_004299465.1 Methylovulum sp.
TCTGGGGCACGTTGGGAGGCAAACAATACCCTTTTGCGTTGTACCTGTTGCGTATGCTCGACCTGAAATTCAGCGCGGTACAAGGTGAAAGCGGACTGATTACTGAAATTGCCAGTGACTTTTATCATAAAAACGCCGTGGCAAGCTCATGATTGAAACCATTAAACGTTCTTATAAGCTCTTGTTTGAAGTTCGCTTGTTGCATCACTATTGGCTCGATGAAGGCTCTACGGTGTTCGATTTGATGACGGATATTGCCAAAAAAGGCGCGCGCTTGAGGGCCTATGACCGGCGCCCTTTTTTGGAGGTAACGCCGACCGGGGCTACTGCAAAGGGCTTGCAAGCATTGAACTGTGTGTACAAAGACACGGCGCAGGGTTTCCTCGTCGCGACAGCCGGCACCCAGGTTATTCCCGATGACGCTTTGTTCGAATTTATTGTCACGGTAAACCATAGCGATTTTTTCAACTATACCGCGCTGACATTGGCGCCACAGAAAATTTCCGGGTTTTATTCTCAAGCTGAAGATAAAGTCTACCGATACAAGGAAAACGTCCCGGTCCTGTCCAATCTAACGGGCGCTTCACGAGGGGCAGGTAGCAATAAGACACTGTTTTTGTCGAGCCGATATACTGCGCTGAGGCCTATCGACAAGGTCGAATCATTAGTGGTCATTGGCGGCGCATTGGCGCAATTGACCAGTGACCCGCCCAACCCGACGACACAGCAAATAGGCGCTCAGGCAAGTCATTTGCCGGTTTTTGTTCATCAAGATGACGTACCGGCTATTGTTGCACCCGCCGGCATAGTCGGCGCGCCTGAACGCGGTATCCAGCTATCCGGCGATAGTCCTGATAGCGTCTTTGCGCTGATCCGCTTATCAGCGCTCAGGGCCGATGATAATGATTTCAGCTTCATTGACGGCAACGGCCTGGCTAAAAAACATTACCCGGTTTTCCAGGTTCGATTCAAAAACCGTTCAACCATCCGACGATATATCAATACACGCACCGGTGCCGTCGTGCTGACGGAGCCTGGCCCGCTGCCGTTAACCTATTTCATGGCCCCGACAGAGACAAAACAAAAACCATCCGAACATTGGGTAACCGCGGAAAAAAGCGGCACAAAAATCACCCGATTGATCTCGGAAATCTTTGTATATTAATTAATAATATTCACATTGCTAAACTATACGGTGAAAAACATGGCAACAAGTTATAAGACCCCCGGCGTTTACATCGAAGAAATTCCCAAATTCCCGCCCTCGATTGCTTCTGTTGAAACGGCGATACCGGCGTTCATAGGTTATACACAATATGACAAGTTAAAAGGCGAGTCCCTTACCGGCAAGGCCGTCGCGATTGCTTCCGTTGCCGAGTATGAGGAGATATTTGGTGTCGCGCCCCGGCAAGCCGTGACGGTTGAGCTTGATGCCTTCAATAACTTCAATAAAGCCACGCCGTCCGTTGCTTTCTTTCTTTATGACAGCCTTAGGATGTTCTATGCCAATGGCGGCGGTAAATGTTACATCATTACGCTGGGGGAATACCCGGCCAGTACATCGAACCTGAATGCCGCCCCCTATGAGTCGGCATTTAAAGTCCTTGAAAATGAAGACGAGCCGACGCTTATTGTCATGCCCGATGCCGTCCATCTTGGTGGCAACCTTTATACCGTTCAACAAAATGCCCTCGCGCAATCCGGAAAACTGAAGGATCGCTTTGTTATTTGCGATCTTGAAAAAGCCTTGAGCAAGACCGCTTTTGCCTCTGCCGTCAGTAACTTCCGGGACAAGATAGGCATCAACAACCTAAAATACGCCGCGGCTTACGGTCCCTGGGTGCAAGCCGGGTTGCCGCGCCTCATATTGCGCAGAAATATGCCGATTGAGCGTAGCGGGACGCCGGG
>SCST01000656.1 GCA_004299465.1 Methylovulum sp.
CACGAAAACAAATGGCACAAAATATTTAATAACAAGCAAACTTGCTGGTATCACAAAAAATCTATGAAAAAAGTCTGCGAACCTAGTTAAGACGGTGACTTTATGGAATTGCTAATCACCGTTGTAATCATAATTGCAATTGTGGACGCCATCGTTCATAGGAAGAAACCTAATTATAAAAATCAGTATCAACGCCGTAGACCAAACAGCGTAAACCAAAATAAAAGCATCAGCATGCATGAACTAATCAAATCAATACTTGGCGGCATTTTCATCAACAAGGAATTGAAAAAATTAGACGCCATTCTGGACACTTATAAAGTAGAAGAAGAAAAGCCGAATTATTCAGAAACCATTCACCCGGCTAACAAAGACATTATCAGATGGACTAAGCCATTTTTAAGATCAATAGAATGGAAACGTTACGAAGAAGTCTGCATGGAATACCTAAAAATAAAAAACTGCAAAGCTAACGTAACCTGTATTGGAGCAGATGACGGGATCGACATTAAAATCAGCGACAGCTACGGCACTGTTTTTGCCGTAGCTCAATGTAAAGCTTGGAACAAACCTATCGGCGTGAGTTTAATTCGGGAACTTTACGGCGTAATGGCCGCTGACAAGATAAAACACGGTATTTTTCTAACAACTTCGGAATACAGCAAGGATGCCATTGAGTTCGCCAAAGGCAAGAACTTAATGCTGATCGACAGTGACGAATTTATCGCTATGATCAATAACCTGGACGATGAAAGCAAAAAGCGCATTGATAAGATTGCTATAGCGGGCGACTACACCACACCCACTTGCGTAAGGTGCAATGTAAAAATGGTAAAACGAACAGCCAAAACAGGTAAAAGCATAGGCAACCAATTCTGGGGTTGTCCTAATTATCCAATATGCAGAAACACCATGTACATTAAATAAAATTGAGCAAAATCATGATTAACGAATACATCAACGCAGCCATGAAATGCGCACATTATGAATTGATCGAAGACGAAGAACCGTTTTACGGTGAAATCACTGAATTATCAGGCGTATGGGGTTCCGGCCAAACACTAGAAGAATGCCGGGATAATCTATTCAGCAGCTTAGAAGGCTGGTTATTAGTTAGGAACCGGCTTGGTTTAGACTTTCCCATTATCAACGGCCTGACAGTTATTACTCCTTCGGTGAAAGAGGTTGCCTAAATTATGCCCCTGCTCATGGCGTGAGCTGGTCAGCCAGTTAAAAGCGCTTGGTTTTGTCGGGCCTTACGATGGCGGCAAACATCCTTACATGGTCAAAGGCAATTTAGTTTTAACCTTACCCAATCCACACAAGCAGGTTATCAGCGTTGACTTGCTCAGCCGTCTTTTAAGACAAGCCGGTATTGATAGAGATACCTGGCTCGGTAAAAGATAAGTGTCAACAAACTGTCAACAGCATAGACGTTTATAGTCGCTTTTAGTGCCCCGTTAAATTTACAACTCTTTGGTTTAATTACTTTTTTACTTTGTTGGGTTACACTAAAAGGCACTTTTAATGCGATGGTCATGCGTTCGAATCGCATGCGACCCACCACTTAAGTTTATATAAATCAACCAGTTAGATACTTGTGTCGACTGGTTTTTTATGCCTAAATTACCCAGTGGGTAAATCATGAGGCCAACCGCAACATAGTGACACCCTCCATTTGGGTCAATTTCTCGACCGCATCCAACAACTCGACGACTTCTGCTGGCGAATAGTGGACGGTAATGTCACCGTCAATGTGGTGCATCAATGCTTTCCTGGTTTCTAGTGGCACGCCCGCCAAACGCAGTCGTCTGGCAAAGGTGTGTCTGAGGTTATGGGGGCCTGACAAAACACTCGCCCCCGCCGGAAGCCCCGATCTCATCCAGGCTTTTTTCCAGGCTGAATTATGTATCCGGCCTACCGGCCTACCGGCCTACCGGTTTACCCCGAAACCCAAACACATGGGTATCCATTTTGCCGCGCCTATCTTCAATGACGCGCCGTGCCGTACTGTTCAAGACGAGCAGGCAGATGGTCTCATTTTTAGTAAACTCACCCGGAACTAGGAAAACTGACGATTGAAGCTCAGGGATTTTGATTTCCCATTCCCAACGCAGTTCGGCCACAACATGCTCCCTAGCCCCCGTATTAACCGCAAATAAAGCCATTTCTTCAAGATGCACCGGCAACTCCCGAAAAAGCCGCCGTTGCTCATCCATTGACAGCGGATAAGGTTTTGCGGCATCTTTCCAGTCCGGCATCCGAAACAAGGGCGCCGTCGGTAACCAAGGCTGGTTATCCTGATCCCGCCAAACCCTGGAAGCAAGCGTTAAAATCCGCCGGATAACCGCCAACTCCCGCGTCACCGTACTGCTTTTGATGCCTTGCTGACGGCGATGGTCAATATAAGGCTGAAGCGTTCCTTGATGCACTTGGTTGACATGGAGATGACCGATCCAAGGATCAAGGTTCGCTAGGCATTCTGCATCGCGGCCAATGCTTGACTTGGTTTCCTCCGTCAAATATTTGGTTGCCGCCTCCCGGAATATCCGCAAGTTAGGCGATGAAGCCGCAACCTTGGCCTCGGCTATTGCTCTGTGGTATTGCGTTTCGGCTTCTGCTTGCGAGCACGCTGTAAAGCGGTGGCGAACTCGTCCGATACCTTCGATGCGTTTGTCGACCGCACCTTTTCCTGTTTTTTTGTCCCAGTACAAGCCTGGGAGTTTGTTACTTGCCATGACGGTTGCTCCTTAACCCTCACGTTGCGGGTCTTATAATCATCTAATGGGTTATCCAGGTCAAGTCGATCAAACCCTATGCCTTGCTCGCCCATCTTAATCTCAGGCACATGAGGCCTTATTTCCCGATCGAACAGAGTCCTACCCATACCTGTGTAATAATGGGCTTCTGGGGGTCGCATAATTCTTGGGGCAAAGTGAGCGGCCATTTGCTTATCTCATTCCACCACTAAAATAGTTTGCAGAATTCATGGGAAGCGTTCGGGTTTCAGCCGTCAAGTATGATTGAATGGGCATCTTTTCTTCCTGTTGTGGACGGGTTTAGATGTGAAAATTAAGATGGGATTAAGATTCAATTGCTTTGTTACAGACAGCGCAACGTTCTTTACTGTCATCCCCTCCATTTATCAAAACTGCCGATTCACAGTAAGGGCATCTAACGACCTCAATTTGTTTCACCATCAGATCCCTGGCAACCACCCATGCCTCCGAAAAATCTAGTCGGCTGTCCGGGCAAAACATTTTGAAAATGTCAAAGGCGATAATGACTTTTTGGATATGGTCTGCCCGGCTTTGAGATTCAACGGTTTGGAAACACACGGCAAACAGCGTCACGGCCTTGCGCTTCCTTACATTCCGTGTCAGCCCTTGGGTGGAATATTTCAACGCCCCCGGACTTGGCGAACGGCCATGCAATTCACGGTAGGCTTCCCTGAGCACTTGCTTGGGTATTGCGGTTTCCCTATGGACGATTGAAATCCTGGCATGGCGTTTCAACAGCTCCAGTGCCAATGATTGCCGGGCAAAGTTCTTGAACATACCTTTTACCCAAGCTTATTGTGAACCACCCAAACCCAGGAGCACATCCACCACGTCATGGGGTCGGGTGAGCAGGTCCTGGAGGAAGTTGGCCGTAAATCGTGGCGCAAAACATAGCCAGCCGGCTTGGGCAAGCTGCTGGATGTCGTCGATGGACAACTGGCTGATCGCCATACGAAGCGCTTCATCACCAATCCCCATCACCAATTCGGCAAGCATCCCGTTTTCCCTGGTCAATTCACGGGCTTTTATCAGCCAAGCGAGGTTCAGCTCATAAATTTCTGCGTCACAGGCTTTATTGGGCAGGGTTTCACGTTGATCAAAGAAATGATTCAACGCACTGGCGTTAAAAGCCGACTTCATGGCCTCGTCAACATCCGGGCTGACGTTAGTGACCTGTAATTCGCTACGCAGGAAATCAGCGCCATATTCCGCGACTAGAGGCAAAAACAATTCCTGAAGAAAACCTGGGCTGATCGCACCGACACCGTCGAAATCGACGATTAAGGCCTGGTGACTGGTAAAGCATTCACGGGCTAACTTCGCCAAACTTTTACCATGGCACGATTGGGGAATTTTCAGGTCGGTCATGTTTTTAACAGCGATAAACATTTTCTTTCTCCCCCAGGTGATTGTTCAATCATTCCCGGTTTCAAAAAACTGTCCAT
>SCST01000657.1 GCA_004299465.1 Methylovulum sp.
GATGCATAACTTATATAACCCGACAGCAGCGCCGAACCATAAAACCATAGGAGATGAAACCAACAGTAACGAAGCAGATGTTTGGCTTCCGGACTGGTTTGGCTATGAATTCTGGGCGACGCGCGCCGACAGTCTGCAATTCGGGATTAAATTTTCTCTGGGCGCGATACTCTGTGCGCTGATAGTCGAAAGCCTGGGTTGGCCCGGTCTCAATACCGCCATCCCCACCTGTCTGGTCGCCGCGCAAACCAGTCTCGGCGCCGACTACCGGCTATCAATATTACGTTTGTTGGGGGCAGCACTGGGTGGGCTTTGCGCCTATTTTTATGTGCTGGTATTTCAATCCCAATTCGAGACTATCGCAGGTTTTGCGCTGGCAACGGCTCCTTTCTGGGCCATTGCTGCCTGGATTTCCTCCGGCAGTGAACGTATCGCCTACCTGGGCAGGCAGGTAGGCTTTTCGTTTGCGATGTTCGTTTTGCATGATTTCGGTCCGGTCACCGATCTTTATCTACCGCGTGACCGAGTCATCGGTATTTTGCTGGGCATTATCGTGATGGGGGTTCTCGACTATACACTATGGCCACGGCGTTCGATTATGCTTGCCCGCCACCATAGCGTAGCGGCATTGCACACGCTCGCCAAGTTCACAACCCGGCTGCCGGATCTGGACCAGATACTTAAATCTACCTTGCCACTGCGCCTGTCAGTAGAAAAAGATCTGGCTGTTGCACAGGATTTGGTCGCTCATGCGGTACTGGAACCGGATGCCGGATTAAACCATAAGAGCCATGAAAGAACAGCACTGCGTGCGATTATTGATGAAGCTGGCAACTTATCTAGTTTGCTACAGGTTCGGCGACGCTATCGATTGCTCAGCGGCCAACAATTCAGCAATTTTCCCGATGAACTCCAACAACATAGCCGCGCTTTCGACAAGGCACTGGCAAACGCTTTGGAAAATGCCGCGCTGGTGCTACAAGGTGAAGGGCAAGAAGAATGGACTAGACCTGCCGACATCCACACGCAACTGAAAGAAAGCTACAGCGAACACCATCGCATTGATAGCTTGCCGACTGATTTGGCAATGGAATGGGAATTGCGGTTCAGGCTGGATCAGCAAATCATAGAGCTGGTAGAGAACATTCAAAAAAAGGCTGTAGATTCTTTTTCATATCGATTGAAGGCCAGCTCGACGATGGATTTGTAAAACACCTCAGATTGTTCACAAAAGACAGGTAAATAACGGCGCGACAAGTTTACAGGCCACGTAAGTTAGGCGCTAGCAGGCAAAAAGTTACGTCTACCCAACGTATCAGCTCCTATCCCCATAATAAAACGGTTCATGCAATTGGCGATAGCGCATAAGAAAACAGACTCAAGAAGGGCCTGTTCGTCCCAACCGGCATCCAATATGGATTGAGCATCTTCAGCCGTAATTTCCCAGGGAGTAAGGGTTAACTTTTTTACAAAGCGCAGAACAGGCTTTAATTTCTCATCGATATTGGCACTATCAATATCGGTTTGCAACTGTTCGATAATCACGTTATTAATTCACGCGATGCTCAACATTTAAATCTCAACCAAAGCCTCAAAAAGCAAAGTTGGGTTGCCCAGTAACTTTCCCAAGAAGCACTCCATCGTATGGGCAAGCACTTTGCGGATAAAGCGGTTGGCCAAATGCCAAGTGTCGCAGGCCCTGACCTTTTCGATATGGAACCGTTCCGTCAATTGCCCGATGACGGTCTCCACCAAGCGCCTGCTTGACATCAGTTGGCTGACCTAAGACGTAACTTCTCATTAGTCACAGGTAAGCTTATTTTTCAATGACTTATAATTGTAAAAATTCACGAAAAATCGCATTTTTAATCCCCCG
>SCST01000658.1 GCA_004299465.1 Methylovulum sp.
CGCGCGCCGAGGCGATCGCCGCAATAATGCGCGGACGCACCACCGATTTTAATTCTTCCAATTCAGTACGCAGTTTTTCCGCGCCTTTTACAGTAAGAGGTACTTTACTCATTTCAACAACTCCACACTTTAATTATCTGTCCTAAATTAACTTAAGCTTTTATGCAAGTCCTGCAAACATGAAACATCACCGGCATCCAGTTCGCCGAGCGCATAGCAGGCCGCTTTTGCACCTGCCATCGTCGTGTAATAGGTTACACGATGTTGCAAGGCTTCTCTACGCATGGTGAATGAATCCGAAATGGCTTTTTTGCCTTCCGTCGTATTAATGATCAGTTGGATCTGGCCGTTTTTAATCATATCAACGGTATTCGGCCGGCCTTCGTTGACCTTATAAACGACTTCGCACGGAATGCCGGCTTCTTTAAGGTATCGTGCCGTGCCGCCCGTCGCGACGATTTCATATTTTTTCTCCACCAGCATCCTGGCAATATCGGGGGCTTTGGTTTTATCGGCATCGCGGATACTGATTAATACCTTGCCGCTATGGTCCAGTTTAACGCCCGCGGCGCGTTGTGATTTGGCAAAAGCCTCGCCGAAGGTTTTGCCTATGCCCATGACTTCGCCGGTGGACTTCATTTCCGGCCCTAATAAGGGGTCGACGCCGGGGAATTTCACGAACGGGAATACCGCTTCCTTGACCGAGTAATAGCTTGGGATGCGTTCTTCGGTAATACCTTGTTGCGCCAGCGTTTGCCCGACCATCACGCGTGCGGCGATTTTTGCCAACGGATAACCTGTTGCCTTGGACACGAAAGGTGCTGTTCTCGACGCCCTGGGATTCACTTCCAGTACATAAATATCGGTGCCCTGGATCGCAAACTGCGTGTTCATCAAGCCTCGTACGCCTAAGGCTTCCGCCATCCTGGCGACTTGTTCGCGCAATTTATCCTGCAGTTCGGGCGCCAGTTCATAAGGCGGCAGCGAACATGCCGAGTCGCCGGAATGCACGCCGGCCTGTTCGATATGCTCCATTAAGCCGCCGATTAACACGCGCTCGCCATCATAAATGGCATCGACATCCATTTCTACGGCGTCGTCCAGGAATCGATCCAATAATACCGGCGAATCGTTGGAGACGCTGACCGCTTCTTTCATATAACGCTGCAAGCCTTCTTCGTTGAAGACGATTTCCATCGCGCGGCCGCCCAAGACATAAGAAGGCCTTACGACCAGCGGATAACCGATCTCTTTTGCGGCATTCAGGGCCTGGTCTACGGAACGCGCCGTAGCATTCGGCGGCTGCTTTAAGTCCAGGCGTTCCAGTAATTTCTGGAAACGCTCGCGGTCTTCGGCCAAATCGATAGAGTCCGGTGACGTGCCGATAATCGGTACGCCGGCGGCTTCCAATGCTCTCGCCAGTTTCAGCGGTGTTTGTCCGCCGTATTGAACGATGACGCCTTTAGGTTTTTCCAGATGAACAATTTCCAATACATCTTCCAGCGTAAGCGATTCGAAATACAGGCGATCCGAGGTATCGAAATCGGTCGAAACCGTTTCCGGGTTGCAATTGATCATGATGGTTTCATAGCCGCTTTCACGTAGCGCCAAGGCGGCATGAACGCAGCAATAATCGAACTCAATGCCCTGGCCGATGCGATTGGGGCCGCCGCCTAGAATAATGATTTTTTCTTTATCGCTTACACGCGCCTCGCATTCTTCTTCATAAGTGGAATACAGGTAAGCCGTATCCGATGAAAATTCGGCGGCGCACGAATCAATGCGTTTATAAACGGGGCGAATGTTTTGCTTGTGGCGGATATTACGCACCTCTGTTTCAGAGGCATCCAGCAGTTTGGCGAGCCGTATGTCGGAAAACCCCTTGCGCTTCAGTTTATACAATTCGCCGGCTTTCAGCGTCGACAGCGTTTTGGTCGACAAGGATTTTTCGGTCAGGATCAAGTCTTCAATCTGCGCTAGAAACCACGGGTCGATTTTGCAGATGTCATGAATCTCGTCGATGCTCATGCCGCTACGGAAAGCATCGGCAACATACAGTAAACGGTCGGGCCCCGGATGGCGCATTTCCCGCTGGATTTTTTCATGCGCATCGTCTGCGTTGAGGTCGATCACTTCATCGAGTCCGCTGATGCCGATTTCCAGCCCGCGTAAGGCTTTTTGCAGGGATTCCTGGAAGGTGCGGCCTATCGCCATGATTTCGCCGACGGATTTCATTTGCGTCGTCAAGCGGTCATCGGCTTGCGGAAATTTTTCAAACGTAAAGCGCGGCACTTTGGTGACGACATAATCGATGCTGGGCTCAAACGACGCCGGTGTCGCCCCGCCGGTGATTTCATTCTGCAATTCATCCAGCGTGAAGCCGACCGCCAATTTTGCGGCAACTTTCGCAATCGGGAAACCTGTCGCCTTCGATGCCAATGCCGACGAACGCGATACCCGCGGGTTCATTTCGATAACAATCAAGCGCCCGTCGACCGGGTTAATCGCGACCTGGACGTTGGAGCCGCCGGTGTCGACGCCGATCTCGCGCAATACCGCCAGCGAGACATTACGCAGGATCTGGTATTCCTTATCGGTCAAGGTTTGCGCCGGCGCAACGGTAATCGAA
>SCST01000813.1 GCA_004299465.1 Methylovulum sp.
AGCTGCTTCATGCTCTCGGTGTGAAGCTTTCCGCTTCTCCCGTCCATTCGTAAGCGACTTGCGGTTTTTCCTCATGAGGCCCAACCCGGCAACCAACAGGGCGCTACGCGATAAAGCCGCGTAGCGCCGGCTACTTCTACGATGTCGCGGACGCTTCGCGTCCCGCCATCGGCGTTGCGGATTACCACCAGCTTTCTGTCCGGCGCTTCGCGCCGGCCATCACGCGGCTGCAGCGGACGGCCGTCTACGCGAGCACGCTCGCGCGTTCGCCCGCCACTGACCCGCCGCCACGTTAGCTTTCCCACTCTCCGGTTTTGTCTTGCCATGGGATGGAAAATCTGTACAACTTTACTGGTAAGACGATTCCATCCGGAGGTGAAAAATGGCTGGTGTCGCAACAACGAAGATGTCATCCAAGGGTCAAGTCGTAATTCCCGAAGGTATCCGGAAAAGACTCGGTTTGACAACCGGTTCGCAATTCGTCGTCGTCGGGGAGAAGGACACCGTGATCTTAAAGGCGATATCTGCTCCTACGCTGGCAGATTTCGACGAGCTCGCGTCAGAAGCTCGAAGACAGGCCCGTCAAGCCGGAATGAAGAGATCCGATGTCGCTGCGGCCATCAGAGAAGCCCAAAGGGCAAAGTAGCTCTGGGGCAGGCGAGGCTACTTCGGCTTTGCCGAGGTGACCTCGCCGCTTCGCGACCTGGACAAGTAGATCCGGCGGCGACTACAAAGCGACCACTGGACGCAATGGGGTCGGAGGGGGTACCGGGAACTGCGAAAGCGGGGCATCTCCCGTGATGTGGCTCACTTGCCCTCGCTAGGGTGGTGTTCTTGCTGTTCGGATCCTGATCCTTGGGGTGTCATCCCCTGCTGGCGCTGCATCATCATCTTATCCATCATCTCGTCCATCATCCGCATATGCTTCTTCATCTCCTGCATGAGCTGTTGCTGGTCCTTCATTTCCTCCATCATCATACAGTTCTGCATCCCGCCCATCTCTTTACCCTGCTTCATCATGCCCATACCCGGCATCCCCTGCTGTTGCATTCCACCCATTTGGTGATCCTTCATCATCATGCAGGGCTGAGACTGTTGCGCCATCACGGACGCTGCCGTCATAAATACCATGGCCAACGCCAACGTACCCGCAAACTTCAAGGAATTCATGCGCGCTCCTCCTTCTTCCAAAAGGGTTCTCATTACAACTACACCAGGCAGTGGGTCTGCCCATCACACACCCCGGTCCACTCCATCCTACCTCAAGATCGGTGTATTGGGAACATCAGCCCTAACAGGACCGAATTTCAGCCTGCTCGACCCTTTCCGTCCGCGTCTCCGGCTTCAGGCCCCTCCCGCCACCAGAAGAGGCGCCGCCGGTGGTTAGCTCGTCGGTGAATCTACCCATTGTCGGTACTGAGCGCCGATCTGCGCGAGCTTCGTCTTCATCTCGTTGAGGCAGCGAACCTCGCATTCATCCACCGGGGCGTCGATCTCCGAGCGGTGAAGAATCTTGATGGTCAGCGCGACATCCGGCCTATTGCCTCGCTCGGGAGCGTAATGGACCGCGTGGTCGAAGATCTGGATGTCATATCGGGAGGGGCGCTCGACCTTCGGCACGATCCACTCCGCAATCTCGCGAAGGTGCTCGAAAATCACCTCGCACCTCTCACATCCAGGCGACGGCCGATCTTTATCATGGGCATGGGCCCCGTTCAGCACCAGATCGAAGCCCACCTGCAACGGCCCGCGGCCGACCCCTGCAAGCTGCTCAGGCCACACCTCCCAGCAGACGCGGTGCTCCCGGACGACCGCTTGCAGCCGCTCGAGCGTTTCGGGTCCAACCATCTCCGGTACGCTCGCTCCCATGTTCTCTTCGTTTGCCATGGCTCCACCTCTAGCTTTCCCCCTCGTGAAAAGTCTGTGTCGCGCCAGTTCGCGCGAGCTGCCGGCCCCTCCAGACCTCGAAGATGACGGGGTACACGATCAGCTCGAGAATGAACGACGTGATGACCCCGCCAATCATGGGAGCGGCGATCCGCTTCATCACGTCGGCCCCGGC
>SCST01000934.1 GCA_004299465.1 Methylovulum sp.
GATCCTCACGACGATCGGCGCCATGGAAAAGAGGCTCTCCGCCGCCACGGCGAGCGCCGAGCTGCAGCACCGCTCGGCCCTGATCTCGCCGGGGAACGAGGACGGCGGGGTAACGACGGTTGCCGAGAAGGCACTGGGAGGAATATACAAGGCCGGAACCGGCCCGATCAGCGGCGTCGTGGACTGGGGGGAATATCCGGCGGGCCCCGGTCTTTACCTGCTGGACTGCGTGGGCCACGACGGTGAGGCGGTCACCGGCCTCGTCGCCTCCGGCTGCCAGGCAGTCGTCTTCACGACGGGCCGCGGGACGCCCACCGGCTTTCCCGGCGTGCCGGTCATCAAGATCACCGGGAACAGCGCCACCTTCGGGCGGATGAAATTCAATCTCGATTTCAACGCCGGCGGGATACTGGAGGGGGCGACCATCGCGGAGGTGGGCGGGGAACTGCTCGCAAAGGTCCTCCGCATCGCATCCGGCGAACCGGCGCGCGCGGAGCTCCTGGGGCACGACGAGCTGTTCTGCATCACCCGCATATAGAGGGAAAGGAACGGGAGGGCTTCCCTCCGGTCCGGAAAAGGGAAAAAATGGAGAGCTTGACGTTCAACACACATAACCTGGCAAGAAAAGGAGGTATCGACAATGTTTACACTTCACGGAGTTTATGCACCCATCGCGACGCCGTTTAAGGACGGGAAGATCGCCTACGACAAACTGGAAAAGAACCTGGAATTCTGGCTGCAATCCGACCTGACCGGCATCGTGGTCATGGGCTCCAACGGGGAGTTCGTCCTGCTGTCACCCGCGGAGAAAGAGGAGCTGACGCGATTTGTCTGTGCGCAGGCCAAGGGGAAGAAACCGGTCATCGCCGGGACGGGCGCCGAATCCACGGTGGAGACGATCCGCCTGAATAAAATAGCCGCCGAGGCCGGTGCCGATGCGGTCCTGGTCGTCACCCCGAACTACTACAAAGGGGACATGACCGATGCTGTCCTGGCGCGCTTCTACCGGGACGTGGCCGATGCCTCGAAGCTTCCCGTCATCCTCTACAACATGCCGCGCAATGCAGGGATCAACATCTCCGCCAAGCTCGCCGTCGAGCTGTCGAAGCACCCGAACATCATCGGAGTCAAGGACAGCGGCGGAAACATCGTCCAGATCGCCGACATGATCAGGAACGCCGCAGAGGGTTTCTCGGTGTTTGCCGGTTCGGCGAGCTACCTCTTCGCAACTCTCGCCCTCGGCGGCACGGGCGGAACGCTGGCCCTGGCCAATGTTTTCCCGAACGAGTGCGCCAGGCTGCAGACGCTCTTCGAGGCGGGGAAGATCAAGGAGGCGCGCGATCTGCAGATGACGCTTATGGACAGCA
>SCST01000659.1 GCA_004299465.1 Methylovulum sp.
ACCCGACCCCGGCACCAGCCTCGCACCTTACCGGATTTACAATATCGGCAATAACAACCCGGTCAACCTGTTAACGTTTATTGAAACGCTGGAGCAATGCCTGGGCAAGACAGCGATAAAAAACCTGTTGCCGTTACAACCCGGCGATATTCCCGATACCTATGCCGATGTTTCGGACCTTGTCGGTGATTTGGGCTACAAACCCGGCACCTTGTTAGAAGACGGCATCAGGAAATTTGTTGACTGGTACAAGGATTTTTACAAGATCGCAGGCTAAGACATCAGGTTCAGTACGCTGGAGATAACGGCGCAAACTATCCAACGCCATCAACGCCGCCTGGTTTTGCTTGCGTTTGATGGGCCCGGCCACCGAATGAGTGGCCGGGTGAAACCGGCCGCCTGCCCATAAAACGGTATGCAGAACCACCAGCTTGTCTTTATCGAGCAATGCCGGTAAATCACCGGCATAAAGCTGGACCAGGATAAAATCGGCGCCGCTACTCTTCTGCGTTGCCAACGCTATGGCTTTTGCCGTTCCCGGCAAATCCTCCGTGCTGACGGCAAGCGCGAGCTTTCGCGCCAATCTTTCCAGCGAACACTCGTAACGAGTTTCCAGCAACCACGCAGAACCGCTGCATAAACCAGCCAACAAGCCCTGGCTGGCGGTTTCGACAACCGCCAGCGTATGCTTTCCGGCCTTCATCAACTGATCGACAGTATAGGCCAGGTCGCCCGTCACCTCACCCAAGCCATCGACGGCAAACACATAATCGCCCAGCGTTCCGGCTACAGCCGCGACCAATGCCGTCATCCCGGCATCGGGATACCGGGGTGGAAACAGCAGTTTTGTTTGCACTTCATTAAGACTGGCGCGGAAACCCAACTGAACCTCGGCGGGAATATCAATGCCGTCTATGCGCTGCTGGATATCCGACTCGCCGATACCGAAGGTTTTAATGCTAACCAAAGTGCTGGGCTGTAATGAGAAACGCTTATCTAACGCCGTGCGTATTTTTTCGAGAAAAATAGCACGCATTTCCGACGGCACGCCCGGCAAAAAAACAAACCAGCAACGCCGGTATTGCACGGCAAAGCCAGGCGCAGTACCCCATTCATTATCGAGCCGCTCGGCGCCTTTGGGCAGCATCGCCTGTTTACGGTTGGACTCGGGCATTTCCCGGTTACGGTTAATAAAAAACTGCCGGATTTGTGCAAAGGCCAGTGCATCGAATTCCAGCGGCAGGTCAAATGCCTTGGCGACCGCCAGCGCAGTCAAATCATCGCTGGTGGGCCCTAAGCCCCCCGTGCAGATACAGCAGTCGGCACGCCGGGAAATTTCTTCAAGCAAGGCAACCAGGTCATCGAGTTTATCGCCGACGGCGGTATGCCGCGTTACCGTAAAACCCAGTTGCACGGCTTGTTGCGACAACCACGCAGCATTCGTATCGACCGTATGTCCGGTCACAATCTCTTCGCCTTGCGAAAAGATTTCCAGGGATGGATTCATTCTGCAGCTCCTGCATTCGGGATTATCAAAAACTGTACCGCATCGGCGGTTTGGCTAATAATAGCGTTATCCGGAAAAGCCTGGATAACTATAGACTCTTTTTATTTTCGCGTTAAATTCGATGAATATAGCTCAACACTGGTTAACCGATGCCACCCGGACACCTTCGCCAAATTTCGATGAACGAACAAACCCGGCGGATATTTCCTTACTGGTGATACATTGCATCAGTCTTCCTCCCGGCCAATTCGGCAATCATTACATAGACCAGCTATTCTGCAATCAATTGGCTGCAAACGAGCACCCGTATTTTAAAGACATCCACGAACTTAAAGTATCCGCCCATGTGTTAATCAAGCGGGACGGCAGTTGCGTGCAATACGTGCCGTTCGATAAGCGCGCCTGGCATGCGGGACAGTCCAGTTATTTGGGGCGCGAACGATGCAATGATTTTTCGATCGGCATAGAGCTTGAAGGGACGGAATCGATACCCTATACCGACCGGCAATATGAACAGCTCGCGGTACTCATTACGCTTTTGCTGAAAACGTATCCCGGATTATCGCATCAACGTATTACCGGGCACAGCGACATCGCACCGGGACGAAAAACTGATCCGGGCGCGTCTTTCGACTGGGAAAAGTTGCGGGCTTTATGGGCGGGTTAACAAGGAACCGCAGGCAAGCGACCATGACAGAATGGATAACGGCTACCCGCATTGACTCCAAAAAGCATACCAAGAGAACCTGTGATCCAGCGATATTACAATCCCAAAAGTTCTTGCACAGTATATTCAGAGTACTGCGCAAGAACTTTTGGGATTGTAATACCCATTCAATAAGTTATGTGTGTTTCATAAGTGCTTGCCGAACTCATTT
>SCST01000660.1 GCA_004299465.1 Methylovulum sp.
CATCGGCTGGGTCTATAGCCCCTACCGCATGAACGATTTAATGGCGGGCATCCTTCGGGACTGGGCGAACCAAAAAGGCAAAATTGTTGACCTGCATATCTACGATGGGCTTCAGGCAACCCCTACCAGCTTGCTGTTCGACGGTAAACCTGACAACTCCCCTGATTTGCATTCGCCGTTCTACCAGCAACGGGCCATCGACTTCAACGGCCATCAATGGTTGCTGGTGTTTGATAACATCGATAAGCCTTCCAGCATCAACTATACAGATGCCTGGGCAGCCCTGGCCGTAGGCCTTACCCTTAATGGGCTCCTGTTCGGGTTGATGCTCTCTCTGCTCAACACGCGGGCCAATGCCGTCCGTATTGCCGATAAGCTCACCGAAGAGATCAGGCATAGCCATGAATTGTTGCAGGAGAGCGAATTCCGCTGGAAATTCGCCATTGAAGGCCCCGGCGACGGACTGTTGGATTGGAACCTAGCGGACAACACAGTGTTTTTTTCCCGAAGCTGGAAGAAAATATTAGGCTTCGCCGAAGACGAGGTTGGCAATAGCCTGGAGGAATTGACGGAACGCATTCATCCCGAAGATCTGGCAAACGCCCAGTCTACAGTGCAGGACTACCTCGATGGCAAGACCCCGGTTTACGCCAACGAATACCGTGTCCGCTGCAAGGATGGTCGTTATAAGTGGATACTTGATAGCGGCATGGTGGTTGCCCGAAATGATGATGGCAAACCCCTGCGCATGATCGGCACACACAGGGACATCACGCCGCGCAAACTGATGGAGGACGAACTGCGGGATACCACGTTAAAGTATCAGGTCCTGTTCGAGAATTCGCGTGATGCCCTGATGCTGCTGATGCCGCCATCATGGAAATTCGTCAAGGCCAATCAGGCAACACTGCAATTATTCGGCGTATCGAGCCAGGATGAATTTATTACGCTAGGGCCTCATGACCTTTCGCCGGAGCGGCAGCCGGATGGACGTCAATCTGGCGAGAAAGCCCAGGAAATGATCGCGACGGCCATGCGCGAGGGTTCCCATTTTTTTGAATGGGCGCACCAGCGGCTCGGCGGCCAGCCATTCCCCGCCAATGTGTTGCTGACCCGTATGGAGGCGGGGGCAGAACCGTTCTTGCTGGCTACCGTGCGCGATATCAGCGGGCTCAAGCAAGCCGAAGCGGCACTTACGGAATCGCGTGACCTGCTCCAGACGATTATTGATACCGCGCCAATAGGCGTTTTCTGGAAAGATTGCAACTTACGGTACCTTGGGTGCAATAAGGTTTTTGCCAAGGATGCCGGGATGGCGCATCCGCTGGATGTCATCGGCAAAGATGACTATCAGATGGCATGGGCGGCTCAGGCGCAGTATTATCGTGCTGACGACCAGGCGGTTATGGCGTCGGGCATTGCCAGGCTTTTCTATGATGCACTGCATAAGTCCCCTAGTGACCAGCCCCTTTGGCTGCGTTCGTCCAAGATTCCGCTCCGTAACCAGGATAACGAAGTGTTCGGATTGCTGGGAATCTACGAGGACATCACCGTGCGCAAGCAAGCCGAAGAGAAACTCCTGCTCGCCGCCAGCGTTTTCACGCATGCCAGAGAAGGCATCATGATTGCCAAACCGGACGGCACGATCATCGACGTCAATGATGCCTTCAGCCACATCACCGGCTACAGCCGCGAAGAGGTTCAAGGCCGCAACCCGAGCATCCTTAATTCCACCCGTCAGGAAAAAGACTTCTACACCACCCTGTGGCGCGATCTGGTCGATAAAGGCCACTGGTCCGGCGAAATCTGGGACCGGCGTAAAAACGGCGAGGTGTTTGCCGCGATAGAAACCATCAGCGCCGTGCGCGATATTGACGGCCACATCCAGCACTATGTGGCGTTGTTCTCCGACATTACCCCGATTAAAGAGTACGAAAAGCGGCTGGAACATATCGCCCATTATGACGCGCTTACCAGCTTGCCCAACCGTGTGCTGTTGAGCGACCGGCTGCGCCAGGGCATGGCCCAAAGCCGACGCAGGGGGAAGCGTTTGGCGGTGGCCTTCATCGACCTTGATGGTTTCAAGGCGATTAATGACAATCATGGCCATAAAGCAGGTGACCTGTTGCTGATCGACGTAGCCTCCCGCATGGAGCAGACCTTGCGTGCAGGCGACACCATTGCCCGACTGGGCGGCGACGAGTTTGTCGCGGTGCTGATCGACTTGGATGACACCGAAACCTGCTTGCCGATGCTTGGCCGTCTCCTGGCCGCCGCTGCCCAACCGGTGCATATAGGCGATCTTGTGCTGCAGGTCTCGGCCAGTCTCGGCGCCACATTCTACCCGCAAACGGAAGACATCGAGGCGGACCAACTCCTGCGCCAAGCCGACCAAGCCATGTATCAGGCCAAACTGGCGGGCAAGAACCGTTACCATATTTTCGACCCTGAACAAGACAACCGCTCCCGCAGCCTTCACGAAAGCCTTGAGGATATCCGCAGGGCGCTGGCCGCCAACCAATTCGTGCTGTATTACCAGCCCAAGGTCAATATGCGCACGGGGACAATGATCGGCGCAGAGGCCCTGATCCGTTGGCAACATCCGGAAAAAGGCCTGTTGCCCCCGTCCGTATTTCTGCCGGTGATCGAAAATGACCCGCTGGCCGTCGAAATCGGCGAGTGGGTCATCGATACGGCACTGCTCCAGATGGAGCTTTGGCAAGCCGCCGGCCTGCATATCCCGGTGAGCATCAATATTGGTGCCCGCCAGTTGCAACAGACGAACTTCGTCGAACGCCTGTGTGCCTTGCTGGCGGCGCATCCGAATGTCAGCCCCGGCGATTTGGAATTGGAAGTGCTGGAAACCAGCGCGATGGGTGACTTGGCTAAAGTGACGCAGGCGATCGTCGCCGGCCGGAAACTAGGTGTCCGTTTCACGCTGGATGATTTCGGCACCGGCTACTCCTCGCTGACCTACCTGAACCATCTGCCGGTCACCCAGATCAAGATTGACCAAAGGTTCATTCGCGGCATGTTGGACGATACCGATGACATGGCAATCCTGGAAGGCGTATTGGGACTGGCCACCGCCTTCCGCCAACAAATTATCGCCGAAGGGGTGGAGACCGTCGAACATGGCACCATGCTGCTGCAACTCGGCTGCGAATTGGCCCAGGGCTATGGCATAGCCCATCCCATGCCTGCAAACCAGATACCCGACTGGTCAGCTACCTGGCGTCCCGATCCTGCCTGGCTCGGGTTGCCTGCGGTGAGCCGCGTCGATTTACCGCTGCTCTTTGCCAGTCTCGAACACAGCACCTGGATCGCCGCTGTCGAAGCTTTCCTCAGGGGCGAACGGAAAGTCCCGCCGCCACTGGATCACCGCCAGTGCCGCTTAGGCACCTGGCTGGTTGCCGATGGCCAAGCCCGCCATAGTGCCCAGCCGGCTTTCCAGGCCATCGACGCATTGCACCGTAAGGTGCATGCGCTAGCGGGGGAATTGCTGGAACTTCAGGCGCAGGACCGGAATTTAGAAGTACAAACAAGATTGGGCGAACTGCATGGCCTGAGGGACGCCTTGCTTGAACAATTGAAGGCGCTGGCTCCTGGAAAATCGGCAGTTAATGGTATGGGAAGCTTGTAATAGAATCTACCGGACAGTTAGTCGATTCCTGTCGTGGATTGTGATCGCCATTTGGCAACTATTTGATTATTTGTATAAATTACCCATTGCACCGTAAAAATAGCGGTGTGGATAAACGCGCAACGTGCGTACAATAAGGTTCTAAAATGTAAGGCCATAAAATAGACAGGGCAAAATTCATGAGCAAAATCCTGATCGTAGAAGATAACCCGGCCAACATGCGGCTGGTCGTGGTCGTGCTGGAAAATGCCGGGCATCAGGTCTTGCAGTCCGAAAATGCCGCCGAAGGCATCCGTCTCGCCCGCGAAGCGCACCCCGATCTCATCTTTATGGACATCCAGCTGCCCGGCATGGACGGCTACATCTGCGCTTCATCGCGAGACATCACCGAGCATAATCAATCCGAGAGAGCGCTACGCGAGAGCACGGTTCCGGCTATCCGCAAGGGCTCAAGGGCGATCAGATCCGGCTGGAGCCGCGCATTCTGGCGGTGGCCGATATAGTGGAAGCGATGTCGGCTAACCGTCCTTACCGCCCCGGCCTAGGGATGGGGGAGGCTCTTAACGAGGTCATGCGGTATCGTGGCGCCCAGCTCGACCACGACGCGGTGGACGCCTGTCTACGCGTCGTCAACGAGCAAGGGTTTGTTTTCTCCAAGGAATGATTTTTCGGAGTAATGGTTGAGTTGTAAGGCGATTTCCAAGAATGAATATACCCGAATCGCGCAGGATTTTTGTTCATTTTCAACGACTGCAAGGATGCCGCCACTAAAGGGTGGTCTATGGACAGAGCGGTTGCCGAGGCATATAAATAGGCGCATAGCGGGCTATGTCACTATTTTTACAACGCAGGAAATGGACAAAAAGACCAGCGAGTTGGGTATATTCTTCGCCGGAATCAGTGACTCAACCAACTATCAACGGGCTAAAAACCGCTATAGAACGTATAAATGGTTTTGCAGCCGAAAAAGCAAAAAACGAAGGGATTGAATTCAAGCACTTCACTTTTCATGATCTGAAACGCAAAGGGATTAGCGATACCGAGGAGGGATAAAATGAAAGCATCTGGACACAGAAGCCCAGGGATGATGAACGTCTACGATGTGAAGTGATGTTGTAGAACCTACCAGAAGTTGTTTGTTGCTACCAACATTGCCAGCAGTTGATTTATTTAGACGTTAATTTTACTTAACTAATTGATAACATTGGGGTGAACGACGGGGCTCGAACCCGCGACAACAGGAATCACAATCCTGCACTCTACCAACTGAGCTACGCTCACCATAAATATTGAGTAGGGATATAAAAGAAATGGCGCGCTTGGCAGGACTCGAACCTGCGACCCCCAGCTTAGAAGGCTGGTGCTCTATCCGGTTGAGCTACAAGCGCAATGGTCGGGATGGAGGGATTCGAACCCCCGACATCCTGCTCCCAAAGCAGGCGCGCTACCAAACTGCGCTACATCCCGACGACCTCCTTACCAATGGCTTGTATTTCTTACCACCTTTGAAGAGCTGACTATGATAACGATCAAATAAGCAGTCGTCAATCATTTTTTAATGTTAATGTACAAAAATAATCACTGGCTTGATAGTTTGGCTTTAACCATTTGGTATATTTCCTCTACTGCCGTATCAGCGCCATTTAATATGGCTTCCAATTCAGCTACTTTTGACTCGGCATAGACACCGTCTTTAAGGCAGTTAGTATTGATATGAACATTGAGCGCCGCACTTTTTAAGCCGCCGTAAGCCGCCATAGCCGCCACACCGGCATCACTGATCACACCGAGATTGCCTTTTTCTGCGGCGCAACGGCTTAACTCAATCGCCTCTCTACAAGCACCGGCGCACATCAGCGGCACCTCGGTTGCCTCTTTTAATATCGATTGAATGGTTTCGCCACGCGCCAGGTTTTCTTCATCGGATTCTTTAGGCAGACGATAAGCCGCCATTAATTTGTCAAAAGCATCAATATCGGCCTTGATCATGCTCGTCAGCCTTGCACGCAACGCTTCCGATTTTTCCAGCAAGGCCTGCATGTCCGTCTCAACTTCTGCATACTGGGGTTTACCGATAGTCAGGTTACACACCATGCTGACTAAAGCTGCCGCTTGCGCGCCCATCACCGCGGCAGCGCTGCCGCCTCCCGGTGTGGCGGATTTACTGGCTAATTCATCAAGAAATTGTTGCAAGGGTTTGTCTTTTATTTCAGTCATAGCATGTCGTTTGTTGTTGTCTGGTTGAATCTATGTAAGCCTGAAAGCAAAACAGCTATTCACGCCGCCAACGGGTCGTACCATCAGGCGCGTCTTCGAGAATCACGCCCTGCTGTTTTAATTCATCGCGTATTTGATCGGCCAAAGCCCAGTCTTTGGCTTTTTTAGCCTCTAAACGGGCTTGTATTTGTTGTTCAACGCCAGCATCCTGGCATTCCCCCTTCAGGAAAACATCGGCATCGTTCTGTAAAATACCCAGTAAATTACCTAAGTATCTCAGCGTAACCGAGAGAGCACCAATTCTTTGCAGGCACGCTTCTTTCTTGGCGATATTCAGCTCCCTAGCCACGTCGAATAGTATTGATAACGCAACAGGCGTATTGAAGTCATCGTTCATTGCCTGCTCAAAACGCTCAATAAATCCAGCCTCCACCGGCTCATCATTCGTCTCAATATCCCGCAACGCCGTATAAAGCCGGGTTAATGCCGCACCGGCATCATTAAGCTGCTCGTCGGAATAATTAAGCGGACTGCGGTAATGGCTGGATAAGATAAAAAAACGTATGATTTCAGGCTTATACTGCTTCAACACCTCGCGGACGGTAAAAAAATTGCCCAACGATTTGGACATTTTTTCTTCGTTGACGCGGACAAAACCATTATGCATCCATAGATTGACAAATTTCTCGTCGGTCGCGCCTTCCGATTGGGCAATTTCATTTTCATGATGCGGAAACTGCAAATCCATGCCGCCACCATGTATATCGAAATGATTACCCAGGCAGCAGGTAGACATCGCCGAACATTCAATATGCCAGCCCGGACGGCCCGCCCCCCACGGTGACGCCCAGGCGGGTTCGTCAGCTTTAGCCATTTTCCACAACACAAAATCCATGGGATTCTGCTTGGCCCGGTCAACCTCTACCCGTTCACCAGCCTGTAAATCATCGAGGTTTTTACCCGATAATTGGCCGTAATTCTTAAATTTGCCGACCGAATAAAATACATCGCCATTACTGCCGACATAGGCCAAACCTTTAGCGATTAATGTCTCAATCATCGCAATGATCTCAGGAATCGACTGCGTCGCCCTGGGTTCAATATCGGGCGGCAATACCGACAATGCACGTTCGTCTTCGTGCATCGCGGTAATAAAGCGTTCGGTTAACTGGCCGAATTCCTCACCGTTTTCATGAGCGCGCTGGATGATTTTGTCGTCTATGTCGGTAATGTTGCGCACATAAGTCAAGTCATAGCCTGCATAACGGAAATACCGTGCAACCGTATCAAACACGACCATGACGCGCGCATGACCGATATGACAATAATCGTACACCGTCATACCGCAAACATACATGCCGACTTTCCCCGCTACACGTGGCTGGAACAGTTCTTTTTTTCGGGTCAGGGTGTTATATATTTTCAACATACGGTCGTCTTCAGGCCTGCCCGCAGCAAGGCCATTTAGCAAAAAAATGCGTACAATTTACCAAGCGCGTACTTCTCTTTCAAGATAAAAACGCATAGAATTCGGCTTTTGCATCAACCACAAGGAAAAACCATGCGTGTATCAATGCTTGCCCTGATGCTGTTTTTAACCACAACACTTTCTTTTGCAACGGAAAACAAAATGCCTGAATCATCAACAAAAGTTAAATTAACAACATCCCTGGGCGACATCGTCATTAAACTGAATCCTGAAAAAGCGCCGGTCTCATCGGCAAACTTTTTAACTTATGTTAACGAAGGCTTTTACAACGGTACGATTTTCCATCGCGTAATTCCCGGTTTTATGGCGCAAGGCGGCGGTTTCGACAGCTCTTTTAACCAAAAAGCAGTGCATAATCCTATCAAAAATGAAGCCGACAACGGCTTGCCTAACAGTCGAGGCACATTGGCAATGGCGCGCACTAACGTGCCTGATTCGGCAACCGCGCAGTTTTTTATCAATTATAAAGATAACGGCTTCCTGAACTATACCAGCCCGACGCCTAACGGCTGGGGTTATGCCGTGTTCGGCGAAGTTGTTGAAGGCATGGATGTCGTCGACGCGATGGCTAAACAACCGACAGGAAACCGCGGCGGACACCAGGATGTACCCAAAACCGACATCATCATCGAAAAAGCGGAAGTCATCGAATAATTCGAACTGTTCCAAGCTCTTCTCCGGGGTACAAAAATATATTGCTGTACCCCATCCTTAATTTTGAGGCTGATACAACTAACAGGAGCCTTCAGGTGGACAAAGACATCCTGTTCATTTCCGACTTACATCTTTCGCTGAACAAGCCTGAAATCACCCGCCGCTTTCTCAGCTTCCTGAAAACCCGCGCCCCTCAAGTCGCAGCGCTGTATATCCTGGGCGATCTTTTTGATGCCTGGATAGGTGACGACGACCCCAATCCGCCTAACAATGCAGTCCGCAAGCAGCTTAAGCAACTGACTGATTCCGGCACAGACGTTTACCTGCAACAAGGTAATCGCGATTTTTTATTAGGCCGGCGGTTTTGTGAAGAAACAGGCGTTACACTGCTCGACGATTATGCCGTCATCGATTTGCATGGCATACCGACCTTACTGACACATGGTGACTTACTGTGTACCGATGACCTGCCTTACCAGGCGTTTCGCGCCAAATCGCGCGCCCAGGCCTGGCAGGACAATGTGCTGTCCAAGCCTTTGCTGCTGCGTTTATTGGCCGCCCGTTGGTATCGCCTGCGCAGTTATTTTCATAAGCGCAAAAAAAGCTTAGCAATAATGGACGTTAACCAGGATACCGTCATTAGCGTCATGCGTGAACATGATTGCTTACGCCTGATTCATGGGCATACGCACCGGCCTGCCGTGCACAACTTCGAAATAAACGGTAAGCCTGCGCAACGCTTTGTACTTGCCGCGTGGAGCAAAGATGCCGGCGACGCATTATGCTGGAAAAACCAGGACTATCACATCGAAGTTATTTAGGAAACAACAGGCTATACGCATAAGATTTGAAGAGACTCCTTCATGTCATGACACGCCCTCCATTAAAAGTTGACTTTTTAGCCAAAATCATTAAATCTAGGCACTTGGCGTGAAAAATTCCTGTACACGAGGGGGATATAATCATTCAGCCAAAAACTAATATTAGTCTAAAAAACATGATCAGTATTTTGTTGTACAACAAAATATCAGGAGAAAAAAATTATGAAGAAGCCTTTAAAAAGTTGGCTGCTTGCTTCAAGTGTAGCTGCTTTATTAGCCGCACCAGCAATTTCAACTGCTAACAGCGGTGTTGAAAAACTGACCCAAAACCCAGCTAACTGGGCAACCTGGGGCGGTAACTATGCGGGCACCCGTTACAGCGAATTGAATGAAATCAACGCCGGCAATGTAAAAAATCTGCAACCAGCCTGGTCTTTCTCTACAGGCGTATTGCGTGGACACGAAGGCGGTCCACTGGTTGTCGACGATGTTCTTTATATCCATACACCATTTCCTAACACGGTTTACGCAATCGATCAAAAAACCCAGTCTGTTATCTGGGAATTTACCCCTACTCAAGATGCTGATGTCACTATCCCTGTAATGTGTTGCGACACGGTTAACCGTGGCTTGGCTTACGGCGACGGCAAAATTTTCCTGCAACAATCCAACACGGTCTTAACCGCTTTAGACGCCAAAACCGGCAAGCGCGTATGGAGTGTGCAAAACGGCGACCCAAAATTGGGCATGACCAACACCAACGCTCCCCTGGTTGTTAAAGACAAAGTCCTGACCGGCATTTCCGGCGGTGAATTCGGTGTGCGCGGCTTCCTGGCGGCCTACGACATCAGAACCGGCAAACTGGCATGGAAAGGTTACAGCATCGGTCCAGATAAAGACACGTTGATTGAACCTAAAAAAACCACTACCTGGGAAAACGGCAAAGTCACTCCAGTCGGCGCAAACTCTTCTACCAGCACTTGGGAAGGCGACCAATGGAAAATCGGCGGCGGCACAACTTGGGGCTGGTACAGCTATGACCCCAAATTGAACCTGGTTTACTACGGTTCAGGCAACCCTTCTACCTGGAATCCTGTACAACGTCCCGGCGACAACAAATGGTCCATGTCCCTGTGGGCTCGCGATGCTGACACCGGCGCAGTAAAATGGGTTTACCAAATGACTCCACATGATGAGTGGGATTATGACGGTATCAACGAAACCGTCCTGGTTGACCAAGAAGTTAAAGGCAAAATGCATAAAACTATCGTGCATTTCGACCGTAACGGTTTCGGTTACACCTTAGATCGTGAAACAGGTGAGCTGCTGGTCGCTGAAAAATTCGATAAATCTGTCAACTGGGCAACCCATGTTGATATGAACACCGGCCGTCCACAAGTCGTATCCAAATACAGTACCGAACACAACGGTGAAGACGTTAATACCACAGGCGCGTGCCCTGCGGCCTTGGGTTCCAAAAACCAACAACCGGTTTCTTATTCACCACAAACCGGCCTGTTCTACATTTCAGGTAACCACCTGTGTATGGACTATGAACCCTTCGAAGTGTCTTACACAGCAGGCCAACCTTATGTAGGCGCCACATTGAGCATGATGCCGGCCGGTGCCGACGTATTGACCGGCAAACCGGACAATACGACGAACCTGGGCCAATTCACGGCTTATGACGCTAAAACCGGCAAAATCGTCTGGTCAAATAAAGAGCAGTTCTCAGTTTGGTCAGGCTCTGTTGCCACCGCTGGCGGTGTTGTTTTTTACGGTACACTGGAAGGCTACCTGAAAGCGGTTGATGCTAAAACAGGTAAAGAATTGTATAAATTCAAAACCCCATCCGGCATCATCGGCAACGTCAACACCTGGAAATATAACGGCAAACAATATGTTGGCGTTCTGTCAGGTATCGGCGGCTGGGCAGGTATCGGTATTGCTGCAGGACTTGACACCGGTGAAGCAGGCTCAAACTCTGAAGGCTTAGGCGCCGTTGGTGCATACAGAAGCTTGAATTCTTACACCAAACTGGGCGGTACATTAACTGTATTCGCACTGCCTAACTAATTGATCTGATTTTTTAGATTGATTGAAAAGCCCTGGTTGATTGCTCAGCCAGGGCTTTTTTTTATGTTCCAGCACTATCCAACATACCTGGCATGAATGTGTTTTTAACCCTGTGGTTTTTTATCCTAAGCTTTTTTTCAGCAACGTTAGCAATGGCTGATGGCGACAATGAACAACAAGCCCCTCAGCCGGCAGAACACCAAAGCATCATCACGCTAGACAGCAAAATCCAGCAATCATCAGGCATAGAAACCATCACGCTTAAACCGGCGCATCATCAGGCTGAATTCATCGCTTACGGCAAAGCCATTTCGGTCCAGCCCCTATTAGCCTTACAACATCGCTACCGGATTGCCTTGACCGAACACAAACGTGCTTCAGCAAGACTCATACAGGCAGAACAAGCCGGCAAACGCCTACAAGATTTATATCAGGATGGGGTAACGGCTAAACGTAACTTGCAAGAGCAACAGGCGCAATGGCAATCCGATAAAGCCCAGCTTGACGCGATACAATACCAGAGTCAGTCGATTATTGATGAAACCCTGCTCAATTGGGGTAATGTGCTCAGCGATTGGACACTATCCTTGCATTCAGATAAATTGAACGCATTTTTAAGCGGCAAGAAAACCCTGCTGCAAATCACCTTAGCGGGAAACCGCCAACTGGCCGATAACAACCTGACGATTTACGTTGATCCCTCGGGCAATCGCAGCAAAGCCCAAGCGGCAGAGCTGGTTTCTACCGCACCGCAAACAGATGCCGCTAACCAGGGCAGCAGCTATTTTTTCCAGACCGGCAACTCCAACATCAAGACAGGCATGAACATTAGCGCATGGATACCCGAACAACAAAGCCTGCCTGGCGTCATTATTCCAAAATCCGCATTGATCTGGTTCATGGACCAGGCATCCGTTTACATAAAAACAGGCAGCGACACCTTCAGCCGCCGTAGCGTTAATGACTACTCTGCTTACGCCGACGGTTATTTCATCAGCGATACCGTCAAGCCAGGCGAACAAATCGTCACCACCGGGGGGCAAATGCTGCTGTCAGAAGAGTTGCGCGAACAGATTCCCGACGAGGATTAATCAGTAAAACAGCATTCCCTATCCAGGCAATGCTAACTGCCGCAGCACTTTTTATATTTCTTGCCGCTACCGCAATGGCACGGGTCATTACGGCCGATTTTCTGGGCAGACTGGTATTCTGTTTTTTGCGCGGCGGCGCGCATCAGTTTTGTGCCGTACATCTGCAAAGTTTTCACGGCAATGGGAACATTAGGGAATAGTGACGCGGCAATAAGGTCGTTACTCGGCTGCTGTCCCTGCTCAATAATGAACGCTTTCAGTTCAGCGATTTTAAGCTTGTCGAAATCGCTGAAATCCTTAGTTGCAAGACCGGTAAAAAGTTTCGCGCTGTTCCTGACCGCTTCGAGTTCCTTGTCGCTGCTTTTTAATTTTTCGCCTTTTTTGCCCAGCCAAAACACCTCATTAATCGACAAACCAATGAAGAATCCCTGGCACCACGCATAGGCCAATTCCGCCATATCGGCATCAAGCCGGTCAAAATCGAAAGGGAAGTCTAATTTATTGGCGGCAAGCAGTGCGCTGTATGCCTCATAAACCGCCCCGGCGCTCGCATTCAGGCCATTGACCTGCTCCTCGCTGAGCTTTGGCCTTTCACCATAAAACAACGCCGACAACCACGGTAGCGGGTTGTTTTTTATGCTCCCGAGGGTATTATCGGGCGTTATCATTTGCGCATAAAACAAGCCGCGTATTTCCTCTATGCCGAAATGCTCATCGTTAGGAACAATATCGTTTAAACAGTGCTCAAGGTTTTCCAGTAATTTTCTATCAATCATGATTGGGTACTTTTTTAGTTATTATTGCGCTTGTCCCGCTCCGGCTCGGAGCATTATCGATGACAGCGCGGATTTCTTGATACATAAGCGCAGGCTTATTGCAGGGTTGGTTTGCTATACAGATTATTAAACAGGCGTACGACGACAAATAACATGGTTTTAGTCAGCTCTATCGTCGCCGCATCGCAGGCATTATAAGAGACAAAATCATCGACAGACTCATTTAAAAACTGCACCAAGCCGGTTTGCATAATCTCGCCGTCCTTGGGCTTAAAAAAGTCTGCTTTAATCTGCTGACTGCGTTTCTCGCTGATATGCCTGCCTTCGATTAACGGCTTCAATTCCTTGTCCAGCAATCCCGCCTGCCTTTCCATCCAGGTCGGGTCATCGCTAAACTTAGGCGTACTGCCAAATACTTTCCGGTAAACGCAAAGCACCTCAAAGCTCAAATCCATGAACAAATGCGCCATATCCTGATGCCGCTCGGCAATAATGGAAGAAAAAGTATTAAAAATGGTTTGAAAAAATAGCGGCTGGTCTATTTCTAATTGGATCATCATTCTTTTGCCGCTGTCCTCGTCAATGCTTTTTGCATATTCCAGAGCCAGATAGAGCTCTTGTGCGATAAGTTCGTGCATCATATTCCTTAGCTTAAGATAAAATGGGCCATTATCATATCACGCTACAGCCCGTTTATCCGGTAGTAAGTGAACGCAATAACGCCGCAAATCAGCAAATTTACTGCCCATGCTAGATGCTCTCGTCCGTTTTTCCATCCGTTTTCACGGCATTATTATCGCGCTTGCCGTCCTGGTTTTGCTGTACGGCGGTTATCGCTTTACTACGGCCGGTTTGGATATATTTCCTGAATTCTCCCCCAAACGCGTCATCATCCAGACGGAAGCCCCCGGACTTTCGTCCGAGCAGGTGGAGGTGCTGGTAACACAAACGATTGAAATGTCTGTTAATGGCCTGATCGGACTCGAATCGGTACGCTCTGAATCCATTCAAGGCTTGTCGATTGTTACGGCAACTTTTATAGAAGACAGTGATATTTACCGTAGCCGCCAATTGGTCAATGAACGGCTGGCCGGCTTATCGACCCGATTGCCATCAGGGCTGAGACCTGTTGCAATACCGCTGTCCTCATCGTCGTCGACGGTGTTAACGATAGGTTTGCGCTCCGACAACCGGGATTTAATGGCATTACGCACACTGGTTGACTGGACTATCGTGCCGCGCCTACTCTCGGTTCCAGGCGTTGCCGATGTCAATGTGTTCGGCGGCGATATCCGGCAATTGCAGGTCCAGGTTGACCCCGTACAGTTACGGCGCTTTAACCTGGCCTTCGACGATATTATCCAGGCGGCGACACAAGCCGCCGATAATCACGGCGGCGGCTTTATTGAAAACGAAAACCAGCGCTTTACACTGCAATTGGCAGGACAAGCCGCTACGCCTGGGCAGTTCGCCAAGACACTGATCCCGCTGCCTTATCAGGGAGCTCAACAAGCGCGCAGTATCACGCTCGGTGACGTCGCCACGCTTAAATATGCACCGGAGCCGCCGATTGGTGCGGCGCAAATCATGGGTAAACCGGGCATCGTCATGATGGTCATCGGCCAATACGGTGCGAATACCTTGACCGTCTCCAGGCAACTGGAACAAGCACTAAAGGATTTAGAACCTATATTTAAACGCGAAGCGATTAGCTTTTATCCCCACCTGTTTCGCCCGGCTGATTATATCGAACGCTCGCTGTCCAGCCTGTCGGGACATTTGTTGATCGGCGGCCTATTCGTGCTGATTATCCTGTACCTGTTCCTGTTCAATTTGCGCACGGCATTTATTTCCGCCGTGGCTATTCCGGTCTCGTTGATGGGCGCCGTAATTGTGCTGCTGGAAACCGGGACTCATCTCAATATCATGGTGCTGGGAGGGCTGGCTATCGCATTGGGCGAAGTCGTTGACGATGCGATTATCGATACCGAAAACATTTTCCGGCGCCTGCGCGAGAACCGCCTTGCTGCAGTGCCGCTGCCTGTTACGGCCGTCATCCATAGCGCATCAATGGAAGTGCGCGGCTCGGTGGTCTATGCCAGCTTTATTGTCGCCCTGGTGTTTGTACCGCTATTGACGCTGAGCGGCGTTGCCGGACGTTTATTTGCGCCGCTAGGCTATTCCTATATTCTGGCCATTTTGGTATCACTGCTGGTTGCCCTTATGCTGACCCCGGCATTGTCCTGCGCATTGCTGGGCAATTCTCGCGGCACAGAGGCTGAGCCGCCGCTGATACGACACATCAAGCCGCTGTATCGACGACTGCTGCAAAAGTGTAACCGGCATTTCAGTCCGCTTATTATCGGCAGTGCTGCGGTTTGCCTGATGGGAATCGTGACTTTTTTTCGCCTGGATAGCCAGTTTTTACCCGAACTGCGAGAGGGTCACTATATCGTGCATACCACCAGCATTCCCGGCACATCCTTGCAGGAATCGTTAAGAATCGGCAGCAAGCTAAGCGAGCAGTTTTTGGAAATTCCCGGCGTGCAATCGGTATCGCAATGGGCTGGGCGCGCAGAACGCGGCGCCGATACCTACGGCAGTCATTACAGTGAATATGAAGTGCGCCTGGAACCCTTATCGGGCGCCCGGCAACAGCAAGTCATGGACCGCTTGCGGAAAATTTTGGACGGTTTCCCCGGCATAATAGCCGAAGCCAATACCTTCCTGACGGAGCGCATTGATGAAACCATCTCTGGTTACACATCGCCGGTGGCCGTCAATATTTACGGCAATGATTTGAACGTGCTGGACATTAAGGCGCAGATTGTTGCCCGCATCATGCGCGACATGGACGGTGCCGCCGATGTACAGCTACGCTCGCCGCCCGGCACGCCATTATTACAAATCCACCTGAATCCCGAACAGCTCAACTTCCAGGACGTATTGCCCGCGCAGGTTAGTAGCGCGTTACAAGCCGCATACGAAACCCGCATCATCGGTAAAAACCGCGAAGGCAACAAGCTCTATGATATCGCCGTAACGGTGACGCCTGAAATCCGGCAACAACCTGAATCCATCGCCGAACTCCCGATCAGGACGCAGCATGGCACCCTGGTCAAACTGGAACAAGTCGCCGACATCAGGCACATGAGCAGCCGCTACAACATTCTGCACCAAAGCTCACAGCGACGGCAAACCATTACCTGCAATGTGATAGGCCGCGACCTGGATGCGTTTATGCAAGAACTTAAGACGCGGGTATTAAAAGATATTCCGGCATCGGCGGACAGTTATCCCGAATTCACCGGCGCAGCAGTAGAACAGGCCCATGCACGCAATGAACTGATAGTGCATGCATTACTTGCCGGTACCGGTGTGCTAATGCTGGTTTATATCGCGATAGGCAATATCCGCCATGTTTTATTAACACTGGCCAACCTGCCGTTTGCATTGGTCGGCGGTGTCGCCGCCGTCGTGCTGACAGGCACCCCGCTTTCGGTAGGCTCTGTCGTGGGTTTCGTTACGCTGTTTGGCATCACCGTACGCAACAGCATCATGCTGTTGTCGCATTATCGCCATTTAGTCGACTGTGAAGGGAAAAGCTGGAATCTGGATACGGCGATATCAGGCGCTGGGGAGCGCTTGCCGTCCATTTTAATGACGGCACTGGTCACCGCATTAGCAATGCTGCCTATCGCGTTTAACAGCGACAATCCGGGGCGAGAAATCATGGGACCCATGGCTGCAATCATCATCGGCGGCTTGGCCTCGTCGACGGTGCTGAATTTACTGCTGCTGCCTCTGCTATTATTGCGTTACGGCAAATTTAAAAGCTAAAACAAAAAATCGTAAGGGCTTGAAGTCCTCACAAGCCATCGAGCAATGCCTGGGCGACCATTTGCTGTTCTGCCGTGCCCTTTTTAAGCACTTCCATCGCAATTTCCCTGGCGGCCTCGGCATCCCCCATGTCAACATACGCTATCGCCAAATCCAGCTTTGTTTCCATCTCATCCATTTCAGCCAAATCAGCAACCCCGAAGCTTTTTTGGCCTGGCGCATTTGATTCTACGGGGACATTAAAGTCAAAATCATCAAATGAATCCTGAATGTTTTTATCCAATTCGGGTTCATCAAAGCCTGCGGTTTTATCGGTCGAAAAATCAACAGCATGATAACTTTGATCAAACTCCAGCGTATCTTCAGCTTTTAACCCATCGAATAAGCCCTGATCGCTCTTCTCCAGCTCGACACTTGAAAAATCAATTACCTCGAAATTTTCATCCGGTGCAGGTACCGCTGCCCTATTTAAATCAGGCTCAGCAATTATTTCTGCTTCCGCATCGCCTAAATTAAAGTCAAACGATTCAAATTCATTTTTGGGCTCTGCTACGGGAGCAGTCTTTTCAACTTTATCCGGTGCTTGAGTATCGACTTCAAACAAGCTTAAGTCAAAATCGATACTTTCATTATTTTGCGTTGGTTCATCATGGCGCTCAACAGCTTGAGCTTGCGGCTTAGCTTCAAAAGCAGCGGTATCGATATCGAATAAGTCATTTTTTCCCCCGAACATATCCCTGGCGGTATTACTATCGAATAACTCCTCAAAAGAAGCCAGGTCGAAATCCATATCATCAATCAATTCATCTGCTTTAGCATCACTCGTCTTTGCAGCTACCGGCCTGTTTTCGTCAAGGTTTGCATTTTTATTCAGGCTGATTTTTTGCATTTCTGAAGCAAATAGCGGCGAGTCTGCGCATATTTCACTGCCCATCTCGGTCACTTTTGCCCAGAACATAACATCATCTTTTTTACCGGCGCTAACTAACTCTCCAACATAGGCTTCGAAAGCGCGTTTATTGCCATTGGCATAAAATATTTCAAGCAATTTCAATTTGCATTCATCACGTTCCGGCTGATCGGCAATGGCATCGCGCATCAGGTCTTCGGCCTGTTGATAACGACCATAAGCCAGGTAAACATCGGCTTCGGAAATCGGATCGATTTCTCCCTGATCCATATCGATAACATCGAAATCACCGGCGGCAAAATCGCTGGCAAAAATATTCTCGCCGCCCGCCAAGTCGAGACCATAGCTATCCTCGGCTGACTCGGAAAAGACATCGACGGGCTTTATTGCTTTGGTAAAACCTGCGGAAACAAATGGGCCTGCAGACTCTTCCATCTCTTCAAATTGACGCTGCCGCCACCAGAGCCATCCAAGAACGGCCAGCAAGCCGACACCGGCACCGGCAACGCCTAAATAATACCAATCGACCGAACTACCTGTTTCAGTTTTTGAATAATCGACCGGTCGAGCCGCCGGTTTAGCAACTGGCCGCGGTGACACAGGCTTTGGCTGGGCAGGTTTGCTGACAACGACATCAGCCGGCGCAGTCGCCTCAGGCTTGGTCACAGCGGCATCAGCCGGCACCGCCACCTCCGGCTTTGCCACAACGGCATCAGCCGGCACCGTCACTTCAGGCTTAGCGACAACCGCATCAGCCGGCTCGGTTTGTCCTGCCGGTGCCTGAACCAGCGGTTTTGCCTGTGATTGATTTTGCAACGCGGCAAGCTGCTGGTCTTTTAAGGCCATCAGTTCTTGCATCACGGCCAACTGTTTTTCCAATGCCGCTATTTTATCTTGTATCGTACTGTCTGCCGTGGCCGGGCCGCCGGTCTTTTTTGCCTCGTCAGATACCGGGGACGCCTGCCCTGCCCCTGTTGCCACTGAAGGCTCATTATCGGCGGAAACCTGCCCGTGGCCCGATGTCACGATTGCTTTTTCAGAGACGGGTTCTTGGGCAGGGGCGATCAACTTTAATTGGTTATCGGCGAGATCGTCTTGCCCGGTCGCTACGCCTACATCTTCGAGCTGATGGTTTTTCCAGGCCTGTATTTGCCGGTTGAACTCAATGGATGCCTGTTTGCGTGACAATTTTAAAACAACGTCCTTACTTGGAATCCTGAGCGTTTTGCCGGCTAATAAGGTGTTAATATTCGCTTTATAGAAGGCGTGGGGATTCTCTTCGTACAAGGCGATAAGCATTTGCTCGATAGAGATATCAGGATCCTTGTTGAGCTGCTCTGCAATTCTCCAGAGCGTATCGTTCCTGCTTGTAGGCCCATAACCATTCGCCCCGACACTGCCGCTTGCAACAGCCCTGCGTACGCTTCGCGTGCTTCGCCGCTCAGGAATGTACTCGCGTTCGGACTCGTATTCATCAAGACGAGTCGATGCCACCGGGATAGCGGCTTGTTGATAGACTTCGGGAGGATCGACCAGCACGGTAAATTCGCGGTACAAACTGCCTTTAGGCCAACTCACTTCAAGCAGGAAATCGAGGAAAGGCTCTTTTAAAGCCTCTTTTGAACTGATTTTTATGACTGCCGAACCGTTAATCGCGACAGGTTCAAACTTGATTTTCGACAGGAAATAGGTCCACGGCACACCGGTTTCATCAAATTTATCAGGAGGAGCCAAAGTTACTTTGATATCAGTTAGTTTTTCACCTGGAGACAGCAGCAATGAAATCTCTGCATCCAGGTTTTGATTAAGCGCTGAGTGCAATTTAAGCTCGCCTATCCCTAACGGATAAGCGCTAGCGGGTATCAGTAACGATACGACCGCTAAAGTTCTAGTTAAATTGCGCACGCTACTCTCCTTAAAAATAGTTACCACAGTTCTTTACCGGAATAGTCGAATAATAAAGCTAAGCTTAGACTAGATGTAATTTTTTACCAGCTCTTCTGCTATTTGCACACTGTTTAATGCCGCGCCTTTACGCACATTATCGCCGACCACCCACAAGTCTATCCCTAAAGGGTGGGATATATCCTCCCTGATGCGCCCGACAAAAACATCGTCATGACCCGATGAATCGGTCACCGCCGTCGGGTATCCACCGTCTTGGCGTTCATCTATCACGGTAACGCCCGGTGCTTTCTCAAGTAAGCTTCTTACGGTAACCGCATCAATTTTTCGACAGGTTTCAATATGCACCGCTTCCGAGTGGCCGTAAAAAACCGGAACCCGCACGGCAGTCGCATTGACCCTGACCGTGTCATCGCCAAGAATTTTTTGGGTTTCCCAAACCATTTTCATTTCTTCTTTGGTATAGCCATTATCAAGAAAAACATCTATCTGCGGCAATACATTAAAAGCGATTTGTTTCGGGTAAACGCTGGTTTTAATCGCCTGCATATTAAGAAGAGCGGTCGTTTGGCGGGCCAATTCTTCTATCGCCTCTTTGCCGGTGCCGGAAACGGCTTGGTAAGTGCAGACATTGATGCGCTCAATACCTACCGCATCATAAATCGGCTTTAACGCCACCAACATCTGGATCGTTGAACAATTGGGATTGGCAATAATGCCGCGATTTTTGTAATCGGCAATTTTTTCGGGATTGACTTCCGGCACTACCAGGGGAATGTCATCGTCGTATCGAAATTGTGAGGTATTATCGATGACAATACAACCCGCGGCAGCGGCTTTAGGGGCATATTCCGCCGAAACAGCAGCGCCAGGGGAAAACAGGCCGATCTGTGCATTAGAAAAATCGAATGTAGCCAGGTCCTGCACGGTAATGGAACTTCCTTTGAACGGAATCCTTTTGCCTGCCGAATTACTGCTGGCCAACGCATAGACTTCGCCGACCGGGAAATTACGCTCTTCCAAAATGGACAGCATGGCTTCGCCGACTGCCCCTGTAGCGCCGACAACGGCAACATTATAAAGTTTAGTCATTACGCCACCTCTTTTAAAGCAGAAACCACGGCATCACCCATTTGCGCGGTACCGACTTTTTGCATGCCGTCCGAATAAATATCCGCGGTACGGATATTGGCGTCTAATGCATCATTAACCGCTTTTTCGATACGTTCAGCGGCATCGCTTCTATTAAAGGTATAACGCAACATCATCGCTACCGATAAAATAGTCGCCAACGGATTGGCAATGTCTTTACCTGCAATATCGGGCGCCGAACCATGAATAGGCTCGTACATGCCTTTATTGTTCGCATCCAGCGAAGCTGACGGCAACATGCCGATAGAACCGGTCAACATTGCGGCCGTATCCGAAAGAATATCACCAAACATATTGGTCGTGACCATCACGTCAAATTGCTTAGGCGCACGCACCAATTGCATCGCCGCATTATCGACATACATATGGCTGAGTTCGACATCCGGGTACTGCTTGCCGGTTTCGGTAACCACTTGCCGCCATAATTCGGTACATTCCAGCACATTGGCCTTATCGACCGAACATAGTCGGCGATTTCTTTTTTGTGCGGTCTGGAATGCGCAGTGCGCGATGCGGCGTATTTCAGATTCGCTATAAACCAAGGTGTTATAGCCTTGTTTTTCACCATTATCCAATAGCCTGACGCCGCGCGGCTGCCCGAAATAAATGCCTCCGGTCAATTCCCGCACGATCATAATATCCAAACCGGCAACAATTTCAGGCTTTAACGATGATGCACCGGCCAACTGCGGATATAAGATTGCCGGACGCAGATTGGCAAATAACTGCAACTCTGAACGCAAGCCCAACAGGCCTTTTTCAGGGCGCACTGAAATATCCAGCGACTCCCACTTGTAGCCGCCTACTGCACCCAATAAGATTGCATCAGCTTCTTTCGCCAAAGCAAGCGTTTGCTCGGGAAAAGGCGTACCGTATGCATCGTAAGCCGCACCGCCGATTAGACCTAGCTCAAAAACCAAATCCAGGGCCATATCTGCATTCAAAAACTCAAGCACTTTAATCGCTTCTGCAACAATTTCAGTACCTATACCATCTCCAGGTAATACTGCAATTTTCTTTGTCATTAATATTAAAACCTTTGTTAGTCGATTTCCGCTAAAGAGCCGGCATCACAGAAGCATAAAAGGCTTCATGCAAGCGGCATTTTCGGCGTGAACAATCATTTCATCTTTATTAGATCAGCGTATCTGCAAACAGCCACGGCGCCCTTTTAGCACGCTCGACTTCATAGGCCTTGATCTTATCTGCATATTGCAAAGATAAGCCAATGTCATCCAAGCCATTTAGCAAGCGGTATTTACGATTTTCATCAACATCAAAATTAATTTCCCTGCCTTGGGCGGTAATAATTTTTTGAATTTCCAAATCAACCGTCAAGATATAACCGTCGGATAATTCGCTAAACAGGCTGTCGACGATTTCTGTCGCCAGCAATATCGGCAACAACCCGTTTTTAAAACAATTATTGTAAAAAATATCGGCGAAACTGGGTGCGATGATAACCCTGAAGCCAAAGTCTTCCAATGCCCAAGGCGCGTGCTCCCGCGATGAACCGCAACCGAAATTTTCCCGCGTCAGCAAAATTTCTGCACCTTTGTATTGCGGCTTATTGAGCACAAAATCGGTATTGATGGGACGCTGCGTGCAATCCATATCCGGTTCGCCCCGATCCAGGTAGCGCCATTCATCAAATAAATACGGGCCAAAGCCGGCGCGCCGTATCGATTTTAGAAACTGCTTTGGAATAATCGCGTCGGTATCTATATTCGCCCGGTCTAAAGGCGCGACCAAAGCCGTAATCCTGGTAAATGCTTTCATGGCTAGGCGCCCTCCCAAACCGAACTGACATCGACAAAATGCCCGGCAACAGCCGCTGCGGCAGCCATAGCAGGGCTAACCAAATGCGTACGCCCCCCATAACCTTGCCGGCCTTCAAAATTACGATTGGACGTAGAGGCACAGCGTTCGCCCTCTTCGAGCCGATCGGCATTCATCGCCAAACACATCGAACAACCCGGCTCGCGCCACACGAATCCGGCTGCCAGGAAAATCTTGTCCAGGCCTTCGGACTCAGCCTGTTTCTTCACCAAACCGGAACCCGGTACAACCAGCGCCAATTTAATGTTATCAGCGATTTTCCGGCCTTTCGCCACGTCTGCCGCTGCCCTTAAATCTTCAATCCTGGAATTCGTACACGAGCCGATAAAAACCTTATCGACAGCAATATCGGTAATCGCCTGGCCTGCCGTCAATCCCATATATTCCAACGCACGCACCATGCTTTGCCGTTTTACCGCATCAGCTTCGGAAGCCGGATCAGGGATACGCTCATCGACCGCGATAACTAATTCAGGCGAGGTGCCCCACGTTACTTGCGGCTTAATCGTTGTCGCGTCAATGTCCACCACCTTATCAAAAACGGCGTCTTCGTCAGAATGCAATCGTTGCCACAAGCGCTCCGCCATAAACCAATCACCCTCTTTCGGTGAGTATGGACGATTCCGGTAATAATCGATGGTCACGTCATCGACAGCAATAAGGCCGGCGCGAGCACCCGCCTCTATCGCCATATTACAAACCGTCATACGGCCTTCCATGGACAATGCACGAATGGCTTCGCCGGCAAACTCAATGGTATAGCCGTTACCGCCTGCCGTACCTATTTTGCCGATAATCGCCAAGACAATATCTTTCGCGGTGACACCGGCCCGCGTTTGTCCGTCCAGTTGGATTAACAGGTTTTTCGCTTTTTTCTGGACCAGGCACTGCGTAGCCAAAACATGTTCGACTTCAGAAGTGCCTATGCCGAAGGCCAATGCACCGGATGCACCATGCGTGGACGTATGCGAGTCGCCGCAAACAACGGTCATGCCGGGCAGGGTCGCCCCCTGCTCAGGGCCGATCACATGGACTATCCCTTGCCGGGGGTCCGTCATCGTAAATTCGGTAATGCCAAACTCGGCGCAGTTTTTATCGAGCGTTTCAACCTGCAAGCGCGAAACCGGGTCAGTAATGCCTTTTTCACGCTCCGTCGTCGGGACGTTATGATCGGCTACAGCCAGATTCCTTGATTGCCGCCAGGGCTTACGTCCCGACAGCCGAAGCCCTTCAAACGCTTGCGGCGAGGTAACCTCATGCACGAGATGGCGATCGATGTAGATAAGTGAAGAACCGTCATCTTCAGTATAAACGACGTGGTCTTCCCATAATTTGTCATATAACGTTTTACCTGACATAGCTCTCTAAAAATAGCAGGATGCCGTATAAGCATCTAAATT
>SCST01000661.1 GCA_004299465.1 Methylovulum sp.
GCTGGTGTCCGGGGCGTGATGAAGCGTATATCGGTGTCATGATCGACGATTTGATCACCCGCGGTACGCAGGAGCCGTACCGTATGTTTACCAGCCGCGCGGAATACCGCTTATTGCTGCGGGAGGATAATGCCGATTTGCGCCTGACGGAAAAAGGCCGTGTTTTGGGCTTGGTTGATGACGAGCGCTGGCAGGCGTTTGCAACGAAGCGTACAGCGATTGGCGATTTGCAGGATAGCTTGAAAAAACAATGGGTCAGGGTCGACAGCGCGGAATCCGCGCAGGTTGAAGACATCTGGGGCAAGCCTTTGCTGAAAGAGGCCAGTTTGATGGAACTGCTGCGCAGGCCCGAAGTAGACGTGCAACGCTTGTTGGCGTTTGTTGACGGCGGAGACGGCATTGCCGGGCAGGTCGCCGAGCAGGTTGAGATCCAGGCGAAATACGCCGGCTATATCGTCAGGCAGCAATCTGAAATCGACAAATCCCTGCGCTACGATCATTTAAAACTGCCGGATACGATAGATTACAAAGGCATCCCCGGCTTGTCGAATGAAGTCAGCGAAAAATTAAAATCGCAACGCCCTGAAACCTTGGGCCAGGCGTCGCGTATGCCGGGCATTACGCCTGCCGCGATTTCTTTATTGCTGGTTTATTTAAAAAAGAAAAGCGCCTGATGGATGCCTGTATAGTTCTACCGGGTCAAAAATGAATATAAAAGCAGGAACAATGCCGGAAACACAAACCGAGGCTTGCCGCAATAGGCTGATTTCAGGCCTGGCGGCATTAAATTTGCCGGCAGACGAGTATCAAGTAGGGCAACTTATTGATTTTATAGTGTTAATTGAGAAATGGAATAAAGCCTATAATTTGACGGCGATACGCAACAAGGAAGACATGGTGAGCCTGCATTTGCTGGACAGCCTGGCGATAATCCCCTTTGTTACAGGCCGGCGTGTCATCGATATAGGAACGGGGGCGGGTTTGCCGGGCATTCCGCTGGCGATTTGCCTGCCTGATACGGCGTTTACGCTACTGGACAGTAATGCGAAAAAAACCCGTTTTGTCCAGCAGGCGGTATTGGAACTAAAACTCAACAATGTCGCGGCATGTCATCATCGCGTCGAAAATTATCATCCGGAAAAGCCTTTTAACACCGTAATTACCCGTGCGTTTGCCGGTTTGGCCGATATTGTCAAATTAACGGCGCATTTGCTGGATAAAGAGGGTGTTTTATTGGCAATGAAAGGGCAGAATCCGGAAGCGGAATTAGCACAGCTATCGGCGAAAACAACGCTTATACCTATCAAGGTGCCAGGCATTGCAGCGGAAAGATGCCTGGTTCGGATAGAGTCTGAGGCAACAACAGAGGTTATCTAGTGGGAAAAATAATTGCCGTCACCAACCAAAAAGGTGGCGTAGGAAAAACGACAACCAGCGTCAACCTGGCCGCGTCATTAGCGGCAGCCAAGCGGCGCGTATTACTGGTGGATCTCGATCCGCAAGGTAATGCCGCGATGGGTTGCGGCGTCGATAAAGAAAATATCCGGTATTCCAGTTACGATTTATTAATGGAAGACGTGCCGGCCGCGGAAACGGTCATTTATTTGCAGGACATCGGTTTTTCGGTCATCCCCGGCAATGCCGATTTGACCGCAGCCGAAGTGCAGTTAATGACAGCGGATCGTAAAGAGTTGCGGCTTGCCGATGCCTTGGTCGAAATCAAATCACAATACGATTATATCCTGATTGACTGCCCGCCTTCGTTGAATATGCTGACATTAAACGCAATGGTGGCGGCAAACAGCCTGTTGATTCCCATGCAGTGCGAGTATTATGCGCTGGAAGGTTTGTCGGCGTTGATGTCTACACTGAAAAATATCCAGGATACCGTTAATCCGGGATTGCACCTGGAAGGCATATTGCGGACGATGTTTGACGACAGGAATCGCTTGACTAAAGACGTTTCGGAACAATTGATTCGTTATTTCGGCGACAGCGTTTTCCGGACCTGCGTACCGAGGAATATCCGTTTGGCGGAAGCGCCCAGTCATGGTTTGCCGGTATTGAGCTACGATAAATCTTCGCGCGGGGCCGTGGCTTATATTGCGTTGGCGGGTGAAATGATCAGAAAAGAAAAAGTAAAGGCATGAGTTTAAAAAAACGTGGGTTGGGAAGGGGGCTTGAAGTTTTGTTAGCCGATACGTCATCGCACGGAGACGCGCAGCAAGTGACGGTGGCTATTGATGAGCATCATGATGAACCGGCGAGCTTGTTGCAGGAACACCTGCAACAAGAACAGCTGAATCTCTTGCAGGAAGCCGAAGCGCTGAAGCATCTGATCGACGAGTTTGAATTGATAATCCGCGCTGGACTGCAATAAAGCATCGCAAAATTATCACGAGGCGCGGCGATGCTGCCGCGGCAAGTATTAATTTTCCCATAAGTTCTTGCAAAAAAATTGAGCGCAACATGCCACTCTTAGTGCAAGCACTTATGAAACAATTAATAACAAAGATCAACAGAGAAAAGTAAACGCAATGGCTGTACAAAAACGTGGACTGGGCCGTGGACTGGATGCTTTGTTAGGTGATGTTTCGGTCAAAGAGGAAACGCACCAGCATCAATATCAACAGCAAACCTTGCCTATAGAGTATATGCAGCGCGGCAAATATCAGCCGCGCAAGGATATTGATCCTGAAAAACTGCAGGAGCTTGCCGACTCCATTAAGGCTCAAGGCATCATACAGCCGATTATCGTGCGCAAGGTCGGGCCGGACAAATACGAGATAGTCGCCGGGGAACGGCGCTGGCGCGCCGCGCAACTGGCGGGTTTGCAGGATGTGCCGGTCATCATCAGGGACATCGATGACCGCGCGACGATGGCGCAGACGCTGATTGAAAATATCCAGCGCGAGGATCTTAACCCGCTGGAAGAAGCCGGGGCATTAAGGCGATTGCTGGACGAATTTGAAATGACGCACCAGCAGATAGCCGATGCAGTCGGCAAGTCCCGCACGACAGTGACCAATTTATTGCGTTTGATGGATTTGCACCCTGATGTCAAAACCCTGCTGATCGGCAGGCAGCTGGAAATGGGCCATGCACGGGCGCTGTTGTCGCTGGATGCCGCAAGGCAAGTGACGGCAGCCAATAAAATAGCCCGGGAGGCGCTGACGGTAAGGGCGGCGGAGCGTTTGGTCAAAGACCTCCAGGCCGAACCTAAGGCGGCGAAAGTCAAAGCCATAGATAACGATACGCTACGCCTGCAGGATGAACTGACGGCAAAGCTGGGCGCCAAAGTCCTTATCGACCATAAGGAAAACGGTACCGGGAAACTCGTTATTGCTTATGCCAGCCTGGAGGAATTGGACGGCATTATTGAACAGCTCAAATAGGCGGACGCCTGGGCTGGGTTGTTTCATAACCTGACACGAGACTGATTACCATGAAATTACTTGAAAGCCCTGCTCGTTTTGAGCGCTTTAATATGAATTGGCGGCGTTTGTTGATGCAGGGTTTGGTGATTTTCCTGATGGGCCTTATTTTAGTTTTCGCCAGCGTGTTAAACCCCGATGCCGTTGTTATGTCAGCCCGTTATTTTTCCTGGCTGCCGTTATGCGGCATCATTATTTTAGCGCTGGGTTTATTGGAATGTCTCGATGCCTTTCTTGCCAAGGAGCAGCGCGATTTCTTCCAGAATTTGCAAGTCGGCGTCCTGGATACGGTTGTCGGCGGTTTGATAATTCTTAGCGTGACTGAGGAGCCGGCGCGACTGAGTTTAATGATCGCCGCGTTCCTGATGGTAAGAGGTATTGTCCGTATTGTGTTGACTTATGCCTTGTCGCTGCCGCAAATTATTTCTACGGCTGTTTGCGGCTTAATTTCGATTCTGGCCGGGTTTATGGTTTTTTTAGGGTGGCCCACTTCGGCGGGCTGGTTTATCGCCTTATGCCTCAGTATTGAAATTGCATTCCGGGGTTGGGCGATGATGATGTTTTCGTTATGGGTCAGAAAACAAAACCTATAGCCCGCCCGGCAACTTTACACCTCAGCAGGCCGCCGTCATTTATATTTGCGACTGCAGATAATTTTGCAGGCCTATCTTTTCGATCATGCCCAATTGCTGCTCCAGCCAATAGGTATGATCGTCTTCGGTGTCTTTCAGCATAACGGTGAGAATTTCGCGGGTCTGGTAATCGCGTACCGTCTCGCAATAGGCAATGACTTCGCGTAAGGCGGTAACGACATTTAGTTCCAGCGCCAGATCGTTTTTCAGCATCTCCGGTACGTTGTCGCCGACATGTAAAGGCTCGCGTACCGATAGCTCAGGCCTGCCTTCCAGGAACAAAATTCGCTTTATCAATGCATCGGCGTGGCCCATTTCATCCTGCACTTCATGATGGATGCGTTCATACAATTTGTGGAATCCCCAGTTTTCGTACATCCTGGAATGGATGAAATACTGGTCTATTGCGGTCAATTCTCCAGCCAATAGCTTGTTTAATTGATCGATGACTTGATTATCGCCTTTCATTGGGTATCACTCCGTATAGTTGTGTTGTCAACTTCTGTCGGCGGTAATGCTTCGCCGCCGGCATCTTCTTCCATCATTTGATCATCGGGATAGGCTTCTTCATTATGGCCTGTTTCATTATCGAACTCCTCGTTTTCAGTGTCCGGCAATTCAGTATTGTCGCTATCGAGTCCGGCAGCGTCCTGGTCAATGCCCTGATCCATATTAGCCGCTTCATTGCTGGGTATTACCGGGGTATCGACTGCTTTATTTGTGTTCGTGCCGGGAGCCGTTTCGCTGGATGCACTTGGCGTGTCGGAGCCGGTATTCGTGGAAGTATCGCAAGCTGACAGCAGGACTAAAGCTGACAAAGCAGCGACTGTGATTTTAGTTTTCATTGGGTGGAGATCCTATGCGTTTTTGTGGGGTTACTTTATCCGAAGGTTTCTGGGTAACGCGATATTAGCATAGGGATGGCGTCGTTTTACAACAAAATTCCCAAGTTATTGTTGAGCATTTGGCCGCTGCCACTGATGAACGCGAAGGGTAGTCCTGCTGTGTGTTTACGATCCCATGTTATCATAGCCTTAGACTTCAAGAACAATGCTTGCCATGAATACTCGCGCCGATACCCCCCAAAATTTACTACCATCCGCCACGCATGACCACCAGAAATGTGTCAATAAGGCATTAAGCACGGCCGAGCAGTTATGCATCGAACGCGGCGTGCAATTGACTTCAATCCGGCACCAGGTGTTGGAACTGATCTGGGAAAGCCATAGAGCCGTCAAGGCTTACGACTTGTTGGACCGGATAAAGCCTTTGCAACATGCGGCCAAGCCGGCGACGATTTACCGTGCGCTGGATTTTTTGATTGAGCAGGGCCTGGTTCATCGCGTCGAAAGCCTTAACGCTTTTGTGGGTTGTCGTTGTTCCGGGCATCAACACGAGCAATTGTTGTTGATATGCAAGAATTGTCATGAAGTGGAAGAACGCACCGCGACGAAGGTTATGCAATCATTGTCGGAAGAGTTTGAGCAGGCCGGGTTTATTGCGCACAGCAAAGCGATAGAGATTCACGGCATTTGCGCGAAATGTGCAGAGTTGGTCGGTGACTAATCGAATGCTCGAATGACGGGGTAGTCGTTTTGCGGTGTTTCGGAGCTTTGTGGTATTGTTGAACGCTATCACTTTCGGGAGTAGTTTATGCAACGGCTAGTCTGGTTAATCTGTCTCTGTTTATTTTCCGCTGTTTCTCACGCCAAACCGCTCGCTCACGAGCAAGTGCCCGAACCGCTTAAGCCCTGGATTAACTGGGTTGTGCAGGATGATCCCGAACACGACTGCCCGTTTTTGTATGACAACGACGAGCAAAAACGCTGTAACTGGCCGACTGCCACACAGCTCGACCTCAATCCGCAAAAAGGCGTTTTTACCAGCACTTGGCAAGTTTATAACGACAGTTGGGCGCTGTTACCGGGCGATAGCAGCCACTGGCCGCAGAGTGTTACCGTTAACGGCCAGGCCGCTTTAGTGATGGATCGGGGCGGTATTCCCGCTATCAGGCTGATTGCCGGCAGCAAGCCGGCGGCTTTGTATCGCATTAAAGGCGAATTTTTATGGGAGCGGATTCCCGACAACCTGCCTGTGCCTATGGATACCGGCTTGGTTAATCTCAGCATTAACGGTCAAGCGATAGCCGCCCCCACCATCCGCGACGGCCAGCTCTGGCTGAAGGAAAGCGAGAGCGGACAGAAAAAGCCGGAAAATGTGCAGAACAGCCTGGATATACAGGTGTTTCGCCAGTTTACCGATGAGGTGCCGCTGCAGGTCACCACCCGCATCGTGCTGGATGTGTCGGGCGAACAACGGGAAATCAAGCTCACCCGGCCCTTGCTGGAAGGTTTTATTCCGTTCAGTTTGGACAGCGTCTTGCCGGCGCGCCTGGAAAATGACGGTCAATTATTGGTGCAGGTGCGTCCGGGACATTGGCAAATTGACCTCATGTCGCGTAGCGTCAATGAGCTCAAATCGATTCCATTTCATGCCGAAGGCCAAGACTGGCCGCAGTCCGAAATCTGGCTGTTTACGGCGCAAGCTGATTTGCGCGTCGTGGAAATTGAACAACTGCAAGCGATAGACACCAGTCAAAGCAATGTGCCGGAAGAATGGAAGCGTCTGCCTGCATACAGCATCAAAACAGGACAAGCGATGGCGTTTAAAGTGATACGCCGGGGCGACCCGGAGCCGGACGCCAATAAACTCAAAATCTACCGGAAATTATGGTTGGATTTTAATGGCGAGGGTTATACCGCGAATGACACGATCACAGGATTTATATCGCGCGGCTGGCGATTGAATGCGCTGCCAGAAACGCAACTTGGTAAAGTAACGCATTTCCCAAGGCAAAATCCTTGGGAGGAAGGAAGTAATTTGCTGATCACCCGTCAAGCAGGCATAAATAAGCAAGGAGTAGAGATAAGGCAAGGTATGGTAACTCTAGAAGCGGATAGCCGTATTGTCGGGGCTATCGGGACGCTGAGTGCTGTCGGCTGGGAACAAGATTTTCAGCAAGTTACCGCCGAACTGAATATGGCCCCTGGATGGCGGCTGTTAGCGGCAAGCGGCGTTGATAATGTGCCGGATAGTTGGCTGTCGCACTGGACTTTGCTGGATTTGTTCCTGGTGCTGTTTGCCGCTTTTGCCATTGCCAGAATCTGGAATCGCTATTGGGGATTGTTTGCTTTGCTGACTTTCATATTGATTTGGCACGAGCCGGGTGCACCACAGTTTGTCTGGTTGAATATCTTGGCGGCTACCGCGTTAATTAATCTCTTGCCAACAGATAAGTTCCTTAATTTCCTTAGAGTTGTCAAAGTTTACCGTATCATCGGGTGGCTGGCGCTAGTGTCGATTTCCTTACCGTTTATTGTTGAGCAAGTGCGTAGCGGACTTTATCCACAATTGGAGAGCCATGCTCAGATGAGTAATGTTGAAGCTGATGACGCAGAAGCAATTGCTCCAGCTTCGCCGCAAGCAACTGCTAAATCTAAGAATCGTTCATTGGACTATGATCAGTCTTTTAGTGAAAATTTGCAGGAACAAGTAAGTCGTTATGATAGCCTTTTTCCAAAAAGCATGATGTCCGGTATAGAGGCGAAACCTTCCTTACAAGACAGTCTCGCCAATTTCGACCGCATAGACCCCTCCGCCAAAGTACAAACCGGCCCAGGCCTGCCACAATGGCAATGGCATAAAATCCATTTATCGTGGAACGGCACCGTCACTAGCCAGCAACAATTAAGTTTATGGTATTTGTCGCCGGCGATGACGATGGGGCTTAATTTCCTGCGTGTGATTTTTATCTCGGTACTGGCATTGCTGATGTTCGGCATAGCAGAAAAATTTCAGCCCAAATTCCCTAAATTCAGGTCGGTGCCGCCTGCGTTATTAGCGTTGCTGTTGCTGCCGGTATTATCGGGCATTGCGCCGAAAAGCTACGCCGATTACCCCAGCGAGGCCTTGTTAAACGAATTAAAAACCCGTTTACAGGACGTCGAGAAGCCTGATTGCCTGCCGGCTTGCGCGGACATTCCGCAAATGGCGATAAGCCTGGACGAGCAGCGTGTGGAAATCGTCCTGCAAATCCATGCGGCCGCATCGGTCATCTTACCGCTGCCGTCTGAATACGGGCAATGGTTTCCTAATGAGGTATTGGATAACGGCGAAGCCGCCACTGCGCTGTACCGTGACAACAATGGCTTATGGATCTATCTGCAACAAGGTGCGCATCGAGTAACCTTGCGCGGCGCAGCGCCGTTATTAAGCCAGTTTACATTACCGTTGCCGCTCAAGCCCAAGCGCGTAACGCTCGAAAAATCCGCTTGGGAAGTGGTCGGCATCCAGGAAAACGCCGTGCCGGACAGCCAATTGCAATTCAGCCGCATCGGGCAAACAACCAAAGACATTAACAACAAAACCGTGCTGGAGCCCGGTGTCCTGCCGCCGTTCGTCCGTGTTGAACGCACCTTGCAACTGGGCCTGGACTGGCGCGTCTACACCCGTGTCAGCCGCTTGTCACCCGTCGGTTCCGCCGTGGTTTTAAAAGTCGGTTTATTGCCTGGAGAAGCCGTGAGTACGGCAGGCATACACGTTAAAGACGCTAAGGTCGAGGTCAATATGTCGGCGCAAGACACCGAAATGGAATGGCTGTCCACGCTGGAAAAATCAGCTGTAATTGAGCTGGTTGCGCCGAAAACCGAACAATGGACGGAAATTTGGAAAGCGAATATCGGTACTGTGTGGCATATCGAAGCCGGCGGTATTGCACCTATCCATAGCTTTAACCTAACGGAATGGCTGCCTGAATGGCATCCCTGGCCCGGCGAGAAAGTCGTGCTGCAGATAACCCGGCCCGAAGCGGTGGCAGGGCAAACGCTGACCATCGATAACAGCACATTAAGCGTCAAGCCGGGACAGCGGATACGGGATGCGGAATTAAATTTCAGTTTGCGCAGCTCTCAGGGCGGGCAACACACGCTGACATTGCCGGAAAATGCTGTGCTGCAATCGGTGGCGATAGACGGGCAAAGCCAACCCATCAGGCTACAAGGCGGGAAACTGAGCCTGCCTGTTCATCCCGGCGAGCAGGACATCGCAATAAGCTGGCAGGAGACCAAGCCGGTTTCTACGATGATAACTACGCCGATAGTCGATTTAGGACAAAACAGCGTCAATACCCGCCTGAATATCAGCCTGGGCCAGGATCGCTGGGTATTATTTGCCTGGGGCCCACGATTGGGGCCTGCCGTTTTGTTTTGGGGCGTCTTGATCGTGATTTTTATGCTG
>SCST01000077.1 GCA_004299465.1 Methylovulum sp.
AGCTTGTTTTTAATACGGTTATTCCCGCTGTACAACAAGCCGATCACAGTGCGCTTGATTCGGTTTTGCCCCGTATCCAATCTGTTTACGCGGCTCATCGACAGGCAATAGACCGAGTCGTCCAAATAACCGGGCAGCGTAACAGGGCCGATGAAAATATCGCGGCGGAGCGTATACAAACCGCGACAATGCTGTTGTTGGTCGTTTTGCTATTGACACTGACAGTCGGCGTCATGATCGCGTTAATGATTATCCGTAGCGTATTCACGCAACTGGGCGGTGATCCGGCCTATGCCGCCGCCGCGGTCAAAAGGGTTTCGCAGGGCGATTTTTCCACGGAGCTGGTGCTTAAGGGCGGTGATGACAATAGCTTGATCTATGACCTGAAAATGATGCAGGAGGTTATCAATGGTTTTGCAATCTCGCAGAACATTGTCGCGAGAAGGCATGCCGAAGGTATGATCAGCGAAATGATCTGGGTCAACAAATTCCCCGGTACGTTCGGCCACCTGGCGCAGCAAATCAATAACCTGGTCGGCTCCCATGTCAGTTTGAATAAGCGACTGGTTGAGGTTATCAGTCAATATGCCCAAGGAGATTTTTCCGAGGATATGGATCGATTGCCTGGCGAGAACGCCCAAATTACCGAGGCTATCGATAAGGTTAAAAATGCGCTTATCGGTATCAGTGAAGAAGTGAGCATGCTTAGCGTGGCGACCGCGACCGGCGATTTTTCAAAGCGTGGCGATGTGACACAGTTCAACTTCGTTTTCAGGGACATCATTGCCGACATTAACGCGCTTATCGAGACCTGCGATGTCGGTTTCAACGATATCGCAGGTGTCGTCGAGGCATTGGCGAAAGGCGACCTGAGCCAAACGATCGGTCGCGATTACCCCGGAACGTTTGGCAGGGTCAGCAATAGTGTAAATAATACCGTAAATAACCTCAAAACGCTGGTGGGAGAAATCAAGGCGTCTACCGATGCGATTAATACGGCGTCGAAGGAAATTGCGGCAGGCAATAATGATTTATCACATCGTACGGAAGAGCAGGCGGCCAGTCTCGAACAAACTGCAGCGAGTATGGAGGAACTGACGTCCACCGTCCAGCAAAATACCGAAAATGCCAAACAGGCCAACCGGTTGGCGATAGGCGCCTCGGAAATTGCGGGTAAAGGTGTTGTTGCGGTTAATCAAGTCGTTACGACGATGAATTCGATCCACGAATCTTCACGTAAAATTGTCGATATTATTTCGGTGATAGACGGCATTGCCTTCCAGACCAATATCCTCGCCCTTAATGCCGCCGTGGAAGCCGCCCGTGCCGGAGAGCAGGGCCGGGGGTTTGCGGTTGTTGCCGGGGAAGTGCGTAATTTGGCGCAACGCGCCGCAGCCGCTGCAGGAGAGATCAAAAACCTGATCGGCGATTCGGAAGAAAAAGTCGAAGGCGGCAGCAAGCTGGTTACTCAGGCAGGACAGACGATGAAGGAAATCGTCGCTGCCATTCAGCGTGTTACGGCTATCATGTCGCAGATTTCCGCCGCTTCCGTCGAACAAAGCTCCGGCATTACGCAAGTTAATCAAGCCATTACTCAAATGGATGATGTCACCCAGCAAAACGCTGCACTGGTAGAACAGGCCGCTGCTGCGGCGGAATCGATGGAAGAACAGGCGCAAAACCTTTCGGCTACGGTGGCGGTGTTTAAAATAGATGATGAGCGGTTCGATTCTGCCGGGCCTTCGATTGAGCGGAAGGCGGAACAAAAAATAACGCCGGTAAAAATTGAAACCTATAAAGGCAAGCTTACCGCCCATGTTCCGGAAATTAAAAGCATCCATAACGTGGAAGGAATCAGCATAGACCTCGATAAGGCATTGCACAGGCATGCCGAATGGAAAGTGAAGTTTCGTGCCGCAATATCCCATCACGATAAATTGGATGCCGAAACTATTTCAAAGGATAACTGCTGCGATTTTGGTAAATGGCTGCATAGCGATACCAAGCAACATTTGGCTCATCTGAAGAGTTTTTCAGAATGCCTTGCCAAGCATGCCGTATTTCATGTCGAAGCGGGCAAGGTTGCCCATACAATTAATGACGAGAGATACCATGAGGCGAATGACATGCTCAGCACTGAGTCGGCCTTTAGCGCGGCGTCAAGCGCAGTCGGCACTGCGATTATGCGCTTGAAGAAAGACGTCGCTCTTGCGAACCCTGGCGCCGTAAAATCAAAACCCCAGCCGACGGTCGTTGTTGATGATGAATGGGAAGAGTTTTAGACGGTAACGAGACTTCATACCTGATCATCTTCCAGTCGAATAAAACACGTTTCCCCGTGATGAATAATGTCTGCAAGGATGACGGCTTGAAGTATAATTTCCTGCATGCGGCAACGTCATTATCGGCGCGGATATACTCTGAACGGTCAAGTTTTCGGTTTTTTTATGTAGGGT
>SCST01000662.1 GCA_004299465.1 Methylovulum sp.
TGGAGCAGGGAAAAACGCCGCAGCATAAAACCCCAAACCACGAAGGCGACGACAAAGCCAATCAATACCAGCAAATGGACTTTAGCGCCTAACGGAAATTCCTTGCTTTGATATGGCACAAAAATATGCTCCAGCCAATACAGAAGGCCGACCATGCAGAATATCAGCGTGGCTGTCGTCAATAGCTCCTGTTGGATCAATTGGTAAATAGGATAGAACAACAGGTAAAAACTGACATCCTGGCCATAAACTGGTTCGCTGACACCCGAATTGCTGCCAAAGAAATACAGCAACGATGTTTCCCATTGATGATAGAAAGGAATGGCGATAAAAATCGCCAGGATCAACGAAATAGGCGTGTATATTTTTACCGACCCACTCATAAAGACGTCGGCAAAACGCAGGAACCGGCGACGCTTGACGATATTATCAAGCACCTCGTCCGGCGGATTTAAACCCAAGTAACGCGAGGCAATCCAGAAATGAGAAAAGAAAATCGTAAAGAAAGCCAGTGTAACGCCGCCGGACAGGAAAAACCTGTACAACAGTTTCAACCAGAAATAAGCTTCGAGCTTCAAGGATTGAAACCACCACAAATCAACAAACAGATCAAGAAATATGAAATAGAAGGCAACATATAACATGACAGCGATAACAAGTGTCGCTCCAATCAACGCGGGTAAAAACTTCAGGTTCCGCATACTGTCCTCTTTAAAAGTATTGGTGAATGACCAGGTGGTGTTTATGCACCCGGACCGTATTGCTCTAAACTAATGCCGCAGGCCTTAAAGTATTCTAACATCCAACGGCGTGTTCGTAATGATTTAGACTTCCCGGCTTATGCATGGCCGGCGCGGAAGCCAAGGCTATATTTTATTCATCCATGCCTATTGATGTTAAACTGGAATACCTTAAATACCGCAATGATGACCTTGCCGCCGTTAAGTCTTTACATACATATTCCCTGGTGCATAAAAAAATGCCCCTATTGCGATTTTAATTCGCATGCGGTTAAATCCGGCGCACCTGAAGCCGAATATATCGATGCCCTATTGATGGATTTGGCAAAAGACGTCGCTTTATATGGCATCAGCCGCTCCGTCGGCAGCATTTTTATCGGCGGGGGCACGCCCAGCCTGTTTTCGCCCGAATCCGTCAAGCGCTTGTTACTCGGCATAGCGCAACATGTCCAGCTCGACAATGACGCGGAAATTACACTCGAAGCCAATCCTGGCACATTTGAGAGCGGCAAGTTTGCAGAATTCAGTGCACTGGGGATTAATCGCTTATCCATCGGCATACAAAGCTTTAACGACCGCTTGTTAAAAAAACTGGGGCGTGTCCATTCCGGTGCAGAAGCCATAAGCGCAGTTGAAATCGCCCACCGGGCAGGCTTCGAAAATATTAACCTTGATTTGATGTTCGGTTTACCGGATGCCCATCTTGACAGCAGCACAAAAGACGTCGCAACAGCCATCAACCTTGAACCCCAGCATATTTCTTTTTACCAGTTAACGCTGGAACCCAACACATATTTCCATAAATACCCACCGGTATTGCCTGGTGATGACGCTGTTTTTGCGATGCAAAAAGCAGCACAAACCTTGTTGGCCGAGCACGGTTACCAGCATTACGAAATTTCCGCTTACAGCAGGCCGGACAAACACTGCCGGCATAATGTCAATTACTGGCAATTTGGCGATTACCTGGGGATAGGCGCCGGTGCCCACGGCAAAATAACCCAAGCCGCACCTGGGCATATCATTCGCACCCATAAGCCCAAACATCCCGAGCATTACCTGAACGATACGCATAAAAACGGCGGCGCCGCAGCCATTGCCGTCAGCGACCTGCCTTTGGAATTCATCATGAACCATTTGCGCCTGAAACAAGGCTTCAGCTCCGGGCACTACCGGCTAGCGACAGGGCTTGAAACCGAGACGCTGGAACCTGCGTTGTCGACCTGCTTGCGGCAAGGGCTGATTATACGCCACGACGATCGCCACTATTGTTCGGAAAAAGGCTGGAATTTCCTGGATAGTATTTTGGAAAAATTCATCGATTAGCCGCAGCATGCAACATGGACAGCCTCTATGTGGCGCAAAAACTGACATTTTTTGTCACTCGCTTGTCACATTCGTCACATCCAATCAATTTGCCCTAGCCCGCACCCGGCATTAACCCATCGACTTATTGATGCGCCACCGTTTGCCGACGCTGACAATGATATTCACCCAAACGCCTGAGCCTCCATTATCGATGCAAGGTTTGATCTTGGCGCACAATCTGCTTTACCTTTAAAATGCCGAATAACAACCGCTTTAGCGTCAGGACATTCAATCGACGCAGGGTTTATGCCCTGATGACGTTACCAAGACATTCACGCTGATACAGGCTTGATCCTGTCACTTAATCTATCTAACCCTATGCTTGATTATCAAAAAGACTTTATTTGTTACGCACTGGAGTGCGGCGTACTGAAATTTGGCGAGTTCCTGTTAAAATCAGGCCGGACCAGCCCCTATTTCTTCAATACCGGCCTGTTCAATACCGGCGCCCAACTCGGAAAACTGGGACAATTTTATGCACAGGCATTAATTCAATCGGAGATTAAACCCGACATTCTTTACGGTCCCGCCTATAAAGGCATTCCACTGGTCAGCACCGCCGCTATCGCCTATGCGCACATAACGCTCAGGGATATACCCTTCGCCTTTAACCGGAAAGAAGCAAAAGATCATGGCGAAGGCGGAGTCCTGGTTGGGGCGCCGCTGCAAGGCAAGGTACTGATACTCGATGATGTGATCACTGCGGGTACATCGGTCAGGGAATCCATTGAGATTATAGAGAATGCCGGGGCGACACCGATAGGCGTATTGATAGCTTTAGACCGGCAGGAAAAAGGGCAAAATAACCTGTCTGCTGTCCAGGAGGTCAGCCAGCACTTCGGCGTACCGGTTGTTTCAA
>SCST01000935.1 GCA_004299465.1 Methylovulum sp.
CCAGAAGAAGTACCCCGCTAGCGCCTTGAGGTCTGCTGGGTTGCTGATATGGTTTTTGATCCTTCCCTTCATAAACGCTTCTTCATAGGTGTCATCCGTAAACGTCCGCGTGTAATGGGTGATCAACTCGTTGTACGCAAAAATCTGGGCATCGTTAAGGGCGATAACGCCAGCTTTCGCGTCGTAGAGGTTCGTATGGATCTCCCGCTTTACCCGCGAATCGATCATATCCCGGTCGTCTTGGGTCAGAGCACGAGTCTTGGCGATATCATCCGTATAGAACTTGATCATGGACACATAAGTATGATGCAGAGCTTCGGCGGTGTAATCCGGCCCGCGTTCCCCTCCGTCGCCCCAGAAGGAGCCATACGTCATCAGGCCCTTGAGGTGGAACACTTGCTTTCCGCGCTGGATTTCCCACTCGGGAATCACCACCGTTCCACTATTGGATGCCGCCACAAAATTAACCAGCGGCGGAGCTGACGCATAGGTCCAGACGCCGAGGGCAACCAGCCCGACGGTGCTGATCAGGGTGACGATCAAAGCGTGAAGCCACCAATATTTCTTGACCAATAGGATGTGACCGAACGTCCTATTGCCCTTACTCAAAGTCCCACTAGGATTCGGACTCATATATTATCTCCCGTGGCTCTCCTGCAACTTAGGGAGCCACTCCTCTAATAATAATTTCTTGCCACCATGATTACCGTGCGTGTCGTGGTTGTTGCCCCGGCTGTCGGGGGCGCTCGGGTTCCACGAGCGCCATGCAGGGCACGGATTCGACGGCACACGCCTGGCTGGCTAGCCAGTGACCCGCTGCGCTGCTTATCGATCAACGTCAAAACGTTCATGGGGAAAGCCTCCTCATACACCTATAGTGAAGGATGCGCCCCTAGGAAGCACTTGTCAATCATGCAATTGACTCATTTTATGATGCATATGCTTTTCCTCATCGGAGGCCAGACCGTTTCAGCGACATAACGGGTGTCGCGGAAGCCCCCATTCTGCCTTTCAGTTTACTATCCCCCGTGGGGCTCGTGAATCCTGCAATTGACTCAAAATGATGATGCATATTCACTACGCTAAACTCTACTATCTCCATAGGGCTCGTGAATCCTGCGATCGACCCAATCTTTTCGCTCGCAGCTATCACGCCGCCTTGGGGGGTTCCTTCGTGGCCCTCGGCGCCGGCCCAGTCTCCGTGCGAGTCGCAGACCCTCGCCGCGCTATCTCGTTCACGTAGGCCACGGCCTCCAGCCGAGAGTGAACCTTGAGCTTGCTGAAGATGTTCTGGATGTGGTTTCTCACCGTGGTTTTACTGATGAAAAGCTGCTCCG
>SCST01000663.1 GCA_004299465.1 Methylovulum sp.
CCCCCCACCGTCACACACTCAGTGGCTGGATAGTTATACAATATTTTGGCAGTACCGGATGACGCGTTATCCGGTCGGCGATGGGTTGAAAAGCCTTTTTTCCAGCTGTCGGTTTGTAAGGAACGTCTGATTTCCTTTTTATTTTTAATAATGTTCGCGTAATTGCTTTGGAATGATGAATCTTGCGTAATAAGTGCCGTGCCGATTCTTGCACATGTAAGCAGCGCCGCCCATAGTTTCCCCTTTTGATGTATCGGGGATATGTATCCCGATAGTGTACATCAAAAGAGCTTAAGCCGCTAAGCCTCTACAATTGCGTAGTTTCCAGGCAGACCAAAAACATATAGAATTCCAGTCTTCAATTATTATAGTGGAGAGTTTGTTGAGTATTCTAACTATTCTCGAATTTCCGGATGACCGCTTGCGCAAAAAAGCCGCAGCCGTCAAAACGGTCGATGATAAAACCAAAAAATTAATCGATGATATGCTTGAAACGATGTACCGCGCCAAAGGCGTAGGTTTGGCCGCTACCCAGGTTAATGTCCAGCAGCGTATCATTGTCATTGATATCAGTGAAGAAAAAAATGCCCCCCTCTGCCTGGTTAATCCTGAAATTATTGAGAAAGACGGCATTAAAGAATCCGAAGAAGGCTGCCTTTCCGTGCCCGGCTTTTTTGAGAAGGTGAAGCGTTGCGAGCATATCCGCGTAAAAGCGCTAAACAGGGAAGGCCAGCCGATTGAGTTTGATGCGCGCGACTTGCTGGCGGTGTGTGTGCAGCATGAGATGGATCATTTGGAAGGGAAGTTATTTGTCGATTACCTTTCGTCATTAAAACGCCAGCGCATTAAGACGAAGCTGGAAAAAATTCATAGAATGGAAAAAAGCGGCGCATGAAAATTATTTTTGCCGGTACGCCGGCGTTTGCGGTACCCAGTTTGCGTATGCTGCTGGATTCAAAACACGAAGTTTGCGCCGTTTATACGCAACCTGACCGGCCGGCCGGCAGGGGGCGGCATTTACATCCAAGCCCCGTCAAGGAGCTGGCGTTATGCGCGGGCATCCCGGTCTTGCAGCCGCTTACGCTGAAAAACGATGACGATTTCCAGCAAATCAGCGCTTTTAATGCCGATCTTATCGTTGTTGTCGCCTACGGCATGATTTTGCCGCAAACGGTACTGGATCTGCCGAAGTTGGGTTGTATTAATGTGCACGGTTCGCTGCTGCCGCGTTGGCGCGGAGCCGCGCCGATACAGCGGGCCTTGATGGCCGGCGATGAAAAAACCGGTATTACGGTGATGCAGATAGTGCGCAAACTGGATGCCGGCGATATGCTGCATAAAGAAGAGTACCGGCTGGACGCAAACGATACCTCCCATATTGTCCATGACAAATTAGCCGAACTCGGCGCCATCGGGCTGGCCAAGGTGCTGGCGCAGCTTGAAACAGGGTCTGTGCATGCCGAACCGCAAGACGAGGCGCTGGTGACCTATGCCGAAAAACTCGATAAAAGTGAAGCGGCCATCGATTGGACACAGCCCGCTGCCGACATTGCGAGAAAAGTCCGGGGCCTTAATGCCTGGCCGGTCGCGCAAACGCATTATCGGGGCGAAGTCCTGCGGATCTGGCAAGCGGAAGCGATTGATGGCGGGGATACGAGGGAGCCAGGCCGGGTGCGCTGTAGTCATAAGCATATCGACGTAGCAACCGGGGCTGGCCTGTTGCGGCTGCATGAAGTGCAATTACCGGGCGGCAAGCGTATGGCGGTTGATGCTTTTTTAAATGCGCATGATGTCGATGGAGTCATCTTAAGTTGAGCATCAACACCCGATTAGTCGCTGCGCGTGTCTTAACCGAGGTTTTACAACACGGACAATCGTTAACTGCGGCGCTGGAAAGCGCGTTGCAAACGGTTGAGTCCGGCAAGGACCAGGCCTTCATACAGGCGCTGTGCTACGGTGTTTGCCGGTATTTTCACCGGCTGGATTTTATTTTAAGCGAACTCCTGGACAAGCCGCTAAAAGATATGAATATTAAGGCGCTGGCATTGGTAGGCTTGTACCAGCTCAGCTTTATGCGGGTAAAGCCCCATGCCGCTGTTTCTGAAACGGTGCTGGCTGCGCGTAAAAAACCGTGGGCCAAGTCGTTGGTTAACGCGTTGCTAAGGACTTATCAACGTGAACATGACGCGCTTGAGCTGAAAGCCGACCGAAAACCGACCGCCGCAAGCAGCCATCCAGACTGGTTGATCAAGCAAATTACCAGGGATTGGCCCGAGCAGGCGCAAGTGATTCTGCTGGAAAATAACCGGCAACCGCCTATGGTTCTACGCGTCAATCTTGCAAAAAACGGCAGGGATTCGTATTTGCAGCGCCTCAACAAACAAGGCATCGCTGCGGCAAGCGTTGATTTCTGCAGCTCGGCGCTGATCCTTGATAATCCTGTGCCGGTCGACTGCTTGCCCGGTTTTGCAGATGGCTGGGTTTCAGTCCAGGATACCGCTGCGCAATTAGCCGCGGGATTGCTGGGTGCAGAGGCCGGGCAGCGCGTGCTGGATGTTTGTGCGGCGCCCGGCGGCAAAACCGCGCATATTCTCGAACAGCAGGCGCAGCTTAAGGAACTGGTTGCCGTCGATATCGACGCAGCCAGGATGCAGCGCGTCAGCGAGAACTTGCAGCGCCTGGGACTATCGGCGACGCTGGTCGTAGGCGATGCCGAAAAGCCGCAAGACTGGTGGGACGGCAGGCCTTTTGAGCGGATTTTACTGAGATCGGAAGAGCA
>SCST01000664.1 GCA_004299465.1 Methylovulum sp.
CATGGACTGGCGTGACTATCTGGACAGCCACAATCCCGTCGCCGGCGCACTGATGACAAAAATGGCGGTTGCCCTGCAAGACAGGGTGCGCGTCAAAGCGGAGTGCTTACGCTTGTTGGTGACGTTGAAATTGGACCCGGCACGGACACGTTTTATCTCGGGGTTTATCGACACCTATTTGCGCTTGAGCCGGGAAGAGACGGAACTGTTTGACGCATTACTCAAAACTGAAATCCCATTGACAGAACAGGAGAAAATTATGGAACTGACCACCAGTTGGAAAGAAGAAGGTTTACAACAAGGTATGCAGAAAGGTTTGCAACAAGGTTTACAGCAAGGTTTGCAGCAAGGTGAAACCACTGCACTGAAACGATTGCTGACACGCCGTTTTAATACCATTCCGCCCGAGGTACTCATGCGTATAGAGCAAGCCGTGCCCGGACAACTTGAGACATGGATAGAAAACACCCTTGATGCCGCCACTTTGGAAGACGTTTTTAAAGATCATTAACACGCTGTAAGCGCGGCGCGAAAGCGACACCCCCGCTTGTAGACGGGCGTATCCGCTTACCCGGCTTCGCGTTTACTGCATTGGTTCGTCTTTTACAATGATGGCGGGACTGGCAATATCTGCCTGCGTGCTTAAAACGAACGGTTTTATAATTTTTAATGAATAGGGATATTGTCAATGACCAAGTCAGAACTGGTTAGGTTCTGTCGCAAAGTTAGTTAAAGAGAGTGATAATATATCAATTTTCAGCAACTGAATGATCCCATGATTGATTTTAAAGGCACGCACTATCCGAAAGACGTTATCCTGCACGCCGTTTTCTTTTATGTCCGGTATGCCGTTTCCTACCGCGACCTGGAAGAGATTTTGGCGGAACGGGGTATCAAGGTGGATCATGCCACCCTGAACCGCTGGGTTGTCCGTTATTCGCCACTGATTGCTTTGGCGGCAAAAAGCCGCAAACGAACCGTTGCCGGCTCTTGGCGCATGGACGAGACGTACATCAAAATCAAAGGCCAGTGGGTCTACCTGTACCGTGCGGTTGACAAGTTCGGCGACACCGTCGACTTTATGCTGTCCGAACGCCGCGACGAAACGGCAGCCACGGCCTTCTTCCGGCAAGCCATTGATGGCAATGGCCTGCCTGAAAAAGTGGTCATGGACAAAAGCGGCGCCAACCTGGCCGGGCTTGAAAACATCAATATTCTACTGGTGCTGGCAGGTTTGCTTTGCTTGATGGTCGACATTTGCCAAGTCAAATATCTCAATAACCTGGTGGAACAAGATCACCGTTTTATCAAAAAGATCACCGGGCCAATGATGGGTTTCAAAGCTTTCCATTCCGCAAAGGCCACCTTCGACGGAATCGAAACCGCCCACATGATCAGGAAGGGACAACTCGCTGGGCAGACACGTCCCGCTTACCAGCAATTTATCAATTTGGCAGGCTAGTTTTGTCCGCCAATCAGGCCGACCTCACCTCTTGTAAGTATTTGCGACAGAACCGTTTTATCTTGCCCGATAACACGGTTAGAGCCAGTTCGATTTCATCCATCGCCAGGATTTTGTCAATCGTTTCATGTTTGATACTGTGCGCAATCTTTAAAATTTCTTCGTTGCAAAAATGGGTAGACCAAAAGTCGTGCGATTATACTCCGCACGGTCAGGTTTTCGGTTTTACATCAGGCCGATGTTAGGGTAAGAAGTGTCTCGACAAGCCCACTTTGACACCTAGAAATGATAGATCTGGAACTGACCGAAAAGCAATTGGACGAGCTTCACAAGGAAGCGAGCGAAAACCCTAGTGTACGTGCCCGTAAAAAATGCTGGGTGGTCTACCGCCTATCCACGCTTCAAGACTCGCATGACGCAGGCGGAGTTGGAACAGTTCTATACACCAACTGATGAAGAGCTGGCGTTTTGTGCCAACGTCACGCGCTTGCCGACGACGCAGCTCGGTTTTGTTGTTTTATTGAAGACATTCCAACGACTGGGCTATTTTGTAGCATCTAACGAAGTGCCTGAAGGGATCATCAAACATATCGCAACGGTGATCAATCGCCGGGTTGATCGGGAAGTATTACACAACTAGTACCCACCTTCCGAAATACATCCGATAACTTACACGAGCAAGGGCTTGCCAATGTAAGTCCAGCGAAACGGCTTTGCCAAGGTTTCATTGAAGAACTCAATAAAAGCAAGGATACG
>SCST01000665.1 GCA_004299465.1 Methylovulum sp.
ATCGCGTTGTTCCATCCAGCGCCGGATCATATCTCCGTAAACACCGTTTTGCCTAATCTGTGCTAAAAACTGATTAAATTTGCCGCGCAGGGCCTCATTACTTTTATTAAAGCCAGCCCCAACCGAAAATGAAAACAGCGTATCCCCCAATAGGCCCAGGCTATCGTCTTCGCGCATGATTTCGCGCAAGGGGTCGGCATCAAACAGTGCGGCATCGACCTTGGCGGTTTTCACCGCCAGGATAATATCGGCAGTGGTCTTGTACTGGAGAATAGTGGCGTCAGGGTAGTTTTTAGTCGCATAAGTGTCATCAGCAGAGCCTATCAGCACGCCGATCCGCTTATCTTTCAGGTCTGTAACGGTTCTGAGTTTTGTATCCTGATGGTTAGTCGCATTATTGCGTTGGGCAGCGGCGGGAACAGATGCAGAAACCCTTCTAACCAACGCTGAAATATCGTTTTCGATATACGGCAGCGAGAACAGGATCAGCTTCTTACGCTCTTCGGTGACATTAAAATTGGATAACGCAAAGTCGATTTTGCCTGACTGCAATGCGGGAATCAGGGCTTCAAAATTCATATCAATGACTTCAATTTTTTTGCCCAGACGTTGGCCCAGTAATTGACCCAATTCTATATCCAGGCCAGTCAGCGCCCCATTCGCCTGGAAAGAAAAAGGTTCTATGTTTGCACTGGTTCCCATTTTCAGAATGACTTGTCCGGGGCTAGCCTTTATTGGCGCTATCTGCGGCGTGACCGTATATTTTGAATCCACCCATTTGCTTCTCAGTTGCTGAAGGATGCCTGCATTTTTCAGTTCGGATAACGCCCTGTTTAGCTCAGCCAGCAAGGCGGTATTGTCTTTCCTGATGGCTGCCGCGACTTCAAGTTTGTCCACCGCTTGGTCTAGGATAACCAGCTCCGGATTTTTTTCGGCCAGATTCAGCAACACGCTTTTGTCATAGACGAAAGCATCGGCTTTACGGGTTTGCACCGCAAGGGCGGCATCCGCTGATGCCGTAAATGCTTGGAATTCTGCGTTCGGAAAATGCTTGCGGGCAGCCAAATCGCCCGCAGAACCGCTCAAAACACCGATTCTTTTACCGTCGATCTGCTCCTGTTTGGTAATTTCCTGATGCTCGACGCCTGAAACTGCCTCTGATGGTGGCGACTTTACCGTTGTAATTTTTCTGACCAGCATTACTTGGGAGCTTGCATAATAAGGCTGCGTAAAATCGACAAATTTTCTGCGCTCATCCGTTGCGGTCATCCCGGTGACGATCATATCGACCTTGCCTGATTGCAGGGCCGGGATCAGCGCCATGAATTTCATGTTGAAGAATTCAATCGGACGTTGAAGTCTGGCGGCGATAATACGCGCAAGCTCACCGTCATGTCCACTGACCTTGCCGTTTTTGTCGACAAAACTGAATGGCTCCCGTGTGGCGCTAACCCCAATTTTTAGCGACTTTCCGGTAACCGGAAGCTTGATGTCCCGTTCTTCATAAGGCGTCAAATCCGGCTTGAACCAACGCTTTTTCAACGATTCCAGCGTGCCGTCGCTCTTCAGCCCGGAAATGATCCGGTTCAATGCGGTGAGTAACTCGTTATCGCCTTTCCTGATCGCAATCGACGTGTCTTCCAAGGCAAGCGGCTCGGATAGCAACGCCAATTCAGGATTTTTTTTCGAAACCTGAAGCGCAGCAGGGTATCCCGTCACAATCGCGTCCAATTGCCCGGATTTCATCGCGGCGACGGCATCCATAATATCGTCGAAACTTTTAACATGAGCTTTGGGGAACCTTGCAATAGTGATCGCTTCCCCAGTTGAGCCGGTCATCGCACCGATTCTGGCGGTTTTGGCATCATCCAGACTGGCAATATGGGTTTCGCTTTTGCTACAACC
>SCST01000666.1 GCA_004299465.1 Methylovulum sp.
CCAGCTTGATGGTTCCGCCATTATCAGGAATCGGTACATATTCTATGGATTCACATCCAAAATGGCGTAAAAAGCCTTCCCAGATTGCCGGCGCATGGAGCTTGGCGTTTGACAATGCCTGATCCCATAAGCCTAGCGATGAAATCACATCAGGGTCCTGGTGCGAAGCGAACAGGTCGGTGATTTGTTCAACAGGCGCATGATGCAAAACTGCCGCCATCATCGGGGCAAAGAGTTCGGAGCCGCCCGGTTCCAACAGCAAACATCGATTGGCCGTGCGCACTGCGTATTGATTGCTGTCGACGATATTAGCGGGCTTATTCTCATCCCTGCCGAACATAATCCATTGATGCGTTCCTTCATATATTTTTGTCATTTTCATGAAAACAATGCCTTCTGAGTGTCAACTATTGCGATAAAGGGATAATGCGATTCTACAACGCTGCACATTATCATGAATGGTATGCGCGGCCTTATCTACGCTTTCAGCGACAGCCTGCAGGCTTTGCAAATATTCACCCGCCTGCGATGCTTCAATTCTTGAATTTGCGGCGATTACCCTGGCTGCGCGAGCATGATGCATCACGGCTTCAAGCTGATCGAGCAGTTGCTTGACATCACGCTTGAATTGCCGTTGGCACAGCTGCATTGACAATTTTGCATTATCCAGGGGTTGTTGCATGGACCCTGCATAAGTGGCGCCGTCAGCCATTTTTACGGCTAATTCAAACTTATTATAAGCGACGGTTTTGCGATATTCATTGACCGTCAATCGATATAACGATAGCGCATAAACATTGATGCCGGTAACGAGCTCTATGGTTTCTTTGGCCAATTCGTTAATAAAGTCAGTAATCGGTTGAAAGCCTTTTGCCTTATCGCCAGCCCTGAATGCGATAGCCTTGGCGTTGGCCGCGGCTAGCGAAATTTCCTTGGCGACCACCATAACCGCGCTTAATTCTGAGGTAATGGAAGCAACGGCAACAAATTGTGATTTGGTCTGATTATTCATATTTAATTAGATGGCGTAGTACAGCACTTTGAAAAAATCACGAAACAGCTTATTTCTTATAGGATATTGACGAGAGGCGCCGATGCTGTGAGGGAGTGCTTATCTCGATAGACAAGAAACCGTCAGCCTGCTTTGCCTTGCTTGATTAATGTCAATATCTTGGTTGCCACTTCTTCCAATGGCATAACATAGTCGGCGCAACCTAGTTTGAATGCCGCGCCCGGCATGCCCCAGACTACGCTGGATTGTTCATCCTGCACAATTGTCTTAGAACCAGCGTCATGCATTTCTTTCATGCCGGCAGCCCCGTCTGCCCCCATTCCTGTCAGCAATACGGCGATAGCGTTATTGCCCGCACATTGGGCAACCGAGTGAAACAGCACATCCACGGCGGGTTTATGCCGATTGACAGGCTGGCTGTCACTTAACTGGATAACATATTTACCGCCTTCTTTGATGACCAGCATGTGCCTGTCTCCTGGGGCAAGATAGATATGTCCATCTTCGGCTACCTGTCCATGGCGCGGAATGCTTGCCGACATCGCCGATACAAGGTCGACATGACGGACAAATGACTCACTGAAAGCGGCCGGTAAATGTTGCGTTATAAACAGGGCAGGCGTATCGGCAGGCAAGCCTTTAGCGACTACTTTTATCGCTTCGGTCCCACCCGTGGAGGCACCCAAGGCAATAATTTTGTTGCTGGCGCGAGCCGGTTTTGCTGCCGATGCTGCTGTTACGACAGTGTCGTTACCGGCACGGGCGGCCGGTTCAGGCTCCCTGGCCTTAACCGGCCTATAATCGATATTTCTTACATTAGCCCGTGCGGCTGTCTTTACTTTGGCAATGATTTCATCGGCATAGTCATTCAAGGTCTTGACAACATCGACTTTGGGTTTAAATATAAAATCCACCGCGCCCAGCGCCAGCGCTTCCAATGTTACTTCGGCCCCTTTTTCCGTCAGTGTCGATATCATGACCACCGGCGTTGGCCTAAGACGCATCAAGTTCCTTAAGAAGGTTATCCCATCCATATGCGGCATTTCAATATCCAGCGTTAATACGTCCGGATTTAATTGTTTAATCATTTCCCTGGCGATCAGCGGGTCGGCCGCAGTGCCGATGACGTCGATATCCGGTGATGACATCAGGACTTCCGTCAATATTTTCCTGATTAAGACTGAATCATCGATGATCAATACACGTATTTTATTCATAGCGCAATAACCTGAAGTCGTTAGTTCTGCAGCAAATGAATGCGCCGGTTTTAGAATTCATTATTCAGCCCTCCTGATATTAGCCTGTGATGCCATGATAACTTTAGCGATTATCTCTTCCGCATAATCATTCAATGTGTTTTCTACATTAACTATGGGTTTGGCTATAAAATCAACAGCACCCAAAGCCAGCGCCTCTAAGGTGACCTCTGCATTACTCTCGGTGAGCACGGAGATCATCACAACCGGCATGGGCCTTAGCCGCATCAGGTTGCGCAAAAAGGTAATCCCGTCCATACGCGGCATTTCAATATCGAGTGTCAACACATCAGGATTGAGTTGTTTAATCATTTCCCTGGCAACAAAAGCGTCTTCAGCTGCGCCTACCACTTCAATGTCTGGCGATGAATTTAAAATTTCAGTCAGTACCTCCCTGATTAATAATGAGTCATCAACAATCAGTACACGTATTTTCTTCATATCCGTACTCTTTATGGCTGTGGATCTTGCGTATTAGAAAAGCTCAACATCGCCGGCAACAGGTGCATTCTTGATGTTATCAAAATATTGGCGCTCTCTTTGTACAATGGTCGTGTTATGCAGATCCTGTATTTTTTTC
>SCST01000667.1 GCA_004299465.1 Methylovulum sp.
GAACTACTGATGAGCGTAGTCTCGGTTTGATAGAGCGCCTGCTGGGTTTGCAGGACATCAAGAAATCCCGTCAGGCCTTTTTTATAGCGCTCGTCCGCTAAGTGCACGGCCAGTTGGTTTGCGGCAACGGCCTGGCTCAGCGCCTTGTGGCGCGCCTGTTCCTTGCTGTAGGCGACGAGGGCGTCTTCCACTTCCTTGAAAGCATTGAGCACGGTGGCTTGGTAAGTCAAAAATGCCGCATCGGACTGAGCTTTCTTGCTTTGTATATTGGCTTTAAGCCGTCCCCAATTGAAAATCGGCAGGCTGAGTGACGCCGCAGTCGACCAGGATTTCCCCAGCGGCGTGACATCGGTGATACGGGTGTTTTGCAGGCCAAGGAACGCGCTCAGGTTGATTTTGGGATAGAGTTCGGCCGTGGCGACGCCGATAGCGGCGCTGGCTGCGGCCATCTGCCGTTCGGCGCGGCGAATATCCGGCCTGCGCTTTAACAACTCGGAAGGCAGGGGCGGTATGATGATGCCGGTCATTGACGGCAGCGGGCGCTCATGCGCCAGCCTGGCGGTTAATGCGCCGGGTTCCAGGCCGAGCAGCAGGCTGAGCGCATGGCTATTAAGCTGGATGTCGCGCTCATAGACCGGCAATTGCGCTTCGGTAGCGGCGGCCTGGGCCTGGGCTTGCGTGACCTCCAGGCTGTCCGCGAGTCCCGATTGTTGCCTGATTTCCGTTAATGCTTGCGTTTCCTGCTGGGCGCTGAGCTTGTCATGCGTGATCGCGAGTAATTGTTGATTGGCGCGCAGCTCAAAGTAATTCCCGGCTACGTCGCCTAATAGCGTGACCAGCACATCACGGCTGTTTTCGATTTCACTTTCCAGCGTGGCGTCGGCGCTTTCGGCGGCGCGCCTTGCACCGCCGAAAAAATCGAGTTCCCATTGCGCATCAAAACCATTTTGAAAAATATTAATCAACTGATTGCCGACACCGAAGCCGCCACCCGCACCGCCGCTTTGCGACGTTGATGAGACATTATTAAGCCGCCGGCTGACATTGCTCCTGGCCGTTACGCTGGGCAATGCGGCGGCAAAGATGGCCGTGCGCTGGGCGCGGGTGTCCCTGATGCGCGTTAAGGCCTGCTTTAAATCCAGGTTTGCCGCGATAGCGTCGGTGATTAAGCGGTTGAGTACCGGGTCGTTAAACGTCCGCCACCATTGGTCCGGTTGTGCCTGCGCCGGAACCGCCGTAGCGGCATGCCATTGTTTGGGCGTCGATATGCCCGGACGCCGGTAATCGGGGCCGACGCTGCAAGCCGATAGCAACAGCGCGGCAAGCAATAGGCGATAACGGGGACTCATGACGGCGAACGTCCTGTTTGCGACGGGTCTTCTTTTGTTTCAATGAATACATCCATTTGCTGGCCGACATAAACCGGCAATTGTTGCCGCTCAAAGCTGTAAAGCGCTTGCAGGACACGGGTATCGACGCGCTCCGTGCTGTCGCCGGTTAATGACTTTTTGGGCACGACGTAGGGTTCGATATAGGCAAGCTTGAGTTCGGCTTTAAAGTCGCGGTTGCCGCGCAGGAACGCCACGGCTTTGCCGTTTTTGTCAAAGCGCCAGACATCGCTTTCATCAATATCGACACGCACATGCAATTGCCTGAGGTCACCCAGCACCAGCAATGCCGTGGTTAAGCCACCGGCTTGTGCAAATTCGCCGGGGCGAATGTTGACTTGCAGGACTTCGCCGTCTATCGGCGCACGCACCACCAGCCTGTCCAATGTCGATTGCGTATTCGCAAGGCCGGCTTCGCCTTGCCGGACATACGCCAGTGCGCTGTCCAGTTTGGCCCTGGCTACGGCCAAGGCATTGCGGCGCTTGATCAGTTCCTCGCCACTGATGGCGCGGCGGTCAGTGATGGCTTGGGCAAGCTCATTCAGCGATTTGGCATCGGCCAGCGAGGCTAAGGCAACGCCGGCATCGGCCTTTGCTTTCGCCAAGTCCGCGCGCTTTATCGACAATTCGGCCAGCGTATCACGGTCGTCGAGATAGAAAAGCGGCATGTCGGCCTTGATTTTGTCGCCAACCTTAACGGCGACTTTGGCGACAATGCGCGATAACGGCGTACCGATGGCGATGTTCTGGCTTTTGGCCTCGATAATGCCGGAGCCGGCTATAAAGGTATTAAAAGGTGCCGAAGCGGGTTCGGCGACTGCTTCGGCAACCGGGGTGGGTTGGCTGCCGCTGACTACGACATAGGTTGCGAAAAGAAAGCCGGCCGCCGATAGCAATGGGAGTATAGAGTTGATTTTCATGAGGTCTCTGGGCAATCAATCGGTTATTTAAGCACCGCTGCGGCATCCGTTACCCTGACAATATGGCCGTCATCCATTTCGGCGATGCGGTCGGCAAAGCTGAAAATACGCGCGTCATGGGTCACGATAACCAGCACTCTATCGTGGTGTAGAGCGACTTCCTTGAGCAGGTTCATAATGTTGTGCCCGCTTTTATGATCCAGCGCGCTGGTCGGCTCGTCGCAGACGATAAGCCGCGGGCTGTGCACGAGGGCGCGGGCAATCGCGACGCGTTGCTGCTGGCCGCCGGAAAGTTGCGCGGGCAATGCCTGCACGCGTTCGCCTAAACCGACCTGCTCAAGCACCTCGTTGGCTTTGCGTTCCGCGGCGCCTCGTTTCATGCCGTTGATAATCAGTGGAACGGATACGTTTTCGGTGGCGTTAAGCGAGGGCAGCAGGTTGTAGGCT
>SCST01000668.1 GCA_004299465.1 Methylovulum sp.
AAAATCCTGACTGAGCGGACGAAAAAAGAGCTAAACCGCTTAACTAAAAAGATCTCATAATGTGGTCGCCCACCCACATTGGAGAGCAGTGATTTTTTGACAGCAGGCCGTAGGCTTCTTTGAGTGCCTTCTTTTCGCCTAAAGTCTATCGAAAAACTACAGTTTGGTAACTATTCAGATCCTTGCATGAAGGGTAGGGCGTGCCGCGCGCCTTCTCCAGCGCCGTGGATAACGTGCCGGTTCGTTGATGGCGCGTGCAGCACGCAGCAAGGGATTGAATAGTTACATAGTTTGCACCCACTATCGTCTAACCCATCACCGTCAATCTTTACCTGGCAACGGAATATTGCGTACAATCATGTCCAAGTGCAGGTTAAATGCATGATGTTTCAATGTGTGTAAGTTGTTTAAAAATCATTGGGATATATTGCAGATTGGTAACTTCTCATTAGCTGCCGGATTTAGACCTACGAGGTTTTTAAACCCCCGTAGGTCTTGCAGGGTTACCTGCGAGTAATGAGAAGTTACGCAGATTGCGGTAATGGTTTGTAATCGGCGTGACATATCCCAGATAGGTTTTGTTCTCTTTTCGTAGGCGCGGTCTACGGTGGAGGGGGAAGACTTTTCAGGTCAGTGATAATAACAGTCTGGAAAAAGTGAGCGGCTAATAATGATCAACGACTATCTGTTTTTGGGGCAAGGCGCACCGGCAATCATGCCGGATGGTATCAGGCGACGCGATGATTAGTGCAGAAAGCCTGGGTTCCGAAGTTTTCAGGCAGGATTACGGCACACGCTATGCCTATAGCTCAGGCGCTATGGTCAAAGGTATAGCGTCGAAGGCACTGGTGATACGCATGGTGCAATCGGGCTATCTGGCGTTTTTCGGCACCGGCGGCCTGAAATTAGCGGTGATTGAAGAAAATATACTGGCCATACAGCAGGCGCTGGGCGGCGACGCCGCGTACGGCATGAATTTGCTGTGCAACCTGGCCAGGCCGGAGATGGAAATGGACGTGGTCGACTTATTCCTGCGCCATGACATCAAAAACATCGAAGCTTCGGCGTTTATGCAGGTCACGCCTGCACTGGTCAAATTCCGTTTAAGCGGTTTGCATAGCAATACCGAAGGCGAGCCGGTGGCGCGCCGGCGGTTGATGGCAAAAATTTCCCGGCCCGAAGTCGCGGAGCTGTTTTTAAGCCCGGCGCCCAAATCAATCGTAGACCGTTTGCTGCAACAGGGGCATATCACGGCCGAAGAAGCGGCATTGTCGGCGTTTTTGCCGTTGGCATCCGATTTATGCGTCGAAGCGGATTCGGGCGGACATACCGATAGGGGCAACGCCGCCGTGTTGATACCGGCGATGATCCGTTTGCGGGACAGGTTGCAGCAGCGTTACCCGTATAGCCGGGAGGTAAGAGTGGGAGCAGGCGGCGGAATCGGCACGCCGGAGTCGGCGGCGGCGGCTTTCGTATTGGGCGCCGACTTTATCCTGACCGGCTCGATCAATCAATGCACTGTCGAGGCCGGAACCAGCGATGTTGTCAAAGATATGCTTCAGGACATCGATGTCCAGGATACCGATTATGCGCCGGCGGGCGATATGTTTGAGCTGGGTGCGAAGATACAGGTGCTGAGGAAAAGCGTTTTTTTCCCGGCCAGGGCCAATAAACTCTACGAGCTGTGGCGAAATAACGCTGCGTTGGAGGCGATAGACCCGGCGACCCGGAAACAGGTCCAGGAAAAGTTTTTCGGCAGGAGTTTCGATGACGTCTATAACGAGACGAAAAACTATTACCTGATGGAATCCCCTGCGGAAATTGAACGCGCCGAACAGCATCCGAAAGCCAAAATGGCGCTGGTGTTTCGCTGGTATTTTATTCATACGATGCGCCTCGCCGCAGCAGGCGATATCACGCAGCGCGTTAATTTCCAGGTGCATTGCGGCCCGGCATTGGGCGCTTTTAACCAATGGGTCAAAGGCACATCGTTACAGGACTGGCGCAATCGCCATGTCGACCAGGTAGCGGCCATGCTGATGACGGAAACCGCCGATTTTTTGAACCGCCGCTTTAAGGGTATGCAATGATTAAGGCCTGCCATAGCACACGACAGCTTGTTTAATAATTGATTTTATAGCGATTTGATTGATAATCTGCAGGCACCGGTCACAGCGAGCCAATAATGCAAACCGATTTGAATTCTTGCGTACCCGACTATTTAGCCGACGTCGTCTCTGTACTGGAAGAGCGGGTCGTCGCGATTTTCAACCAAGTTCCCATACAGGATCAGCCTGCCGGCATAGCCTGCAATGACGACGGTTTGCTGAAACGGCTCTACGAGGCTATTTGTAGAAAAACGCGCCGTAGAGCGGCGCTGAAGGATTATCCGCTGGCGCTGATCGGTATCGATAATAATCCAGCCGCCTTGCCGGATGCCTTGGCTTATGCTGAGCTGTTCAAAGCACACGGCATTCAAAATCCGGCGCAGATACTTTACCTGTATGCCGTTTCCGATTCTGCCTGTTTATCCGCCGAAACAGCCGACTGGGCGTCGGTTTTTCCGCGCTGGGCCAATTTGTTGGGGCCGCATGGCTTGATCGTGCTCGCCCGGCATCAGCGCCCGTTCCAAGGCGCCGGCCGTCACGCCATTCCTGATGCCGGGATGTTCCTCACACATGCGGCGAACGCCGGGCTTTTTGCCGCTATTCAGCCCTTGCGCTATCCACAAACAGGGCCTGTCTGTAACATGAGTCTCAGTCATTTTGAGCAACGCGATTACCGGATCCGCCATGCCGATGACAACGATCTGTCCGCTTTGATGCATCTGGAACAACTGTGCTGGCCGCCGGCATTACAAGCCTCAGCGGCACAGCTGGCGGCAAGGCTTAAGCTCTACCCGGACGGGCAATTCGTATTACTTATCGACGGGCAGGTCGTCGGCGTTATTTATTCGCAGCGTATCGCCGATACGAACGGGCTGCGGGATATTTCGGCCGAACAGGTCTCCCGGCTGCATCGCGGCGACGGCCCCGTCGTGCAATTGATCGCCGTCAATATTCAGCCGGATAAACAGCACTGCAATCTCGGCGATCAGTTGCTGGAATTCATGCTGCAACGATGCAGCTTGATGCCTGGCGTCGAATCGGTCGCGGCGGTAACGCGTTGCAAAGATTATCGGCAGCAGGACATGCCGCTGCATGATTATATAAACAAACGCAATGCACAGGGCCGGTTAATCGACCCGGTCTTGCGTTTTCATGAATTGCATGGCGCGCGTATCGAGGGCCTGATAGCGGGTTACCGGCATAAGGATGAGCACAACCAAGGCTATGGCGTCCTGGTGCATTATGATATTCACCGGCGTGTGCGTGATGAATTGCGGCGCGATGAACCTGATCAGGCTGATGCGCCCGAAACGGTATCGCGGCAGGAAATCCTGCGATTCGTCA
>SCST01000669.1 GCA_004299465.1 Methylovulum sp.
CCTGGTTATCAAGCAGATCAATCGCAGGCAAGGCAACGGTTCGGTATTCGGCAACGCATTAAGCCATGACGAAAAAGCCGCGTTGCGCGCCGCGATTATCGCCAAGCCGCATTTATTTGTCGGCCAGGAACGCGTCAGCCTGTCTACCGTGCCGGCGTTTATCGACCACCATATCGAACCGCGCAATGCGGTGCTGCGGAATTTCGTCGTCGCAAACGGTGAGGATTACTTGGTGATGCCGGGAGGCTTGACTCGCGTCGCGCATGATAAGGACGATTTTATCGTCTCCAATCAGGCCGGCGGCATCAGCAAGGATACCTGGGTGCTGGCTTCGGAGCCTAGCAAGCCGATGGCCGTACTGCCGCAAGCAGGTCGCAATCAACTCATCGATGCCGTTACCGAACCGTTGACCAGCCGCGCGGCGGATCATTTATTCTGGGTGGGGCGGCATCTTGAGCGCACCGAAGCGGCGGCGCGATTGTTACGCACCGTACTGCTGAAGTTCGGGGATATGCTGGAATACCAGGATGCCGTAGACAGTGCCTCGTTGACGGTATTGCTACGGGGCCTCACGCATGTCACGGCGACGTATCCGGGTTTTGTCAAAGGCGGCAGCCAGCTTTTGAAAGCGCCCCAGGCCGAATTATTATCACTGGCTAAAAACATCCAGCGCCCAGGCTCCCTGGCCGCGAATATCCAGGCATTCGTGCAGTCGGCATTCAATATTCGCGACTTATGGTCGCAGGATACCTGGCGTAGCGTCGATAATATCCAGCATCGCTGGCAGCAACGTGTCATGAATAACGACATCAGTATCGAGCCCTTGCAAAGCAGTCTTGATGAATTGATTACCGGCATTGTCGCGTTTGCAGGCCTGACCGCTGAGAGCATGACGCGCGAGGCGGGCTGGCTGATGCTGGATAGCGGCCGCCGGCTGGAACGCGCATTGGCATTGATCGCATTGCTGCGCGCCACGGTCGTGATGCGGCATGATAACGCCGTGCAAAACCAGGTGCTTGAAGCGGTCCTGGTGTCAACAGACAGCCTGACGATTTATCAGCGGCGTTACCGTTCGTTGATCCAGTTGCCGATGGTGCTGGAATTATTATTGCTGGATGAAACGCACCCGCGTTCCGTCGCCTACCAATTACAGCATTTATCCGCGCATGTCGCCGCGTTGCCGCGGGAACGCAGCAAAAGCCGGCTCAGCGAAGAAGAGCGTTTGATTATTAAGGCGTATACCGATTTACGCCTGAGCAACCTGGTCGATTTACTTAAGATCGACGAAGACGAAGGCCTGTATGCCGATCTTGAGCGGCGGCTGTCCGATACGACGGATTTGCTGTGGCGTATCGCGGAAATCATCGCGCGAGCCTATTTCAGCCATTCGCAAACATCGCAGTGGATGACGGTGAACAGTCCGCCGGAGGATGAGTTATGAAATACCGCATCACGCATACGACGGTTTACAATTACAGCCAAGCCGTAGGCTTGTGCCAAAATGAAGCGCGCTTGCAGCCGCGCGATTTCTGGCGGCAACGCTGTGAATCCAGTCGTTTTGAGATTACGCCTTCGCCCACCGATTATCGCGAGCTTATCGATTTCTTCGGTAATCGCACGGCCTATTTTGCAATCCAGCAAGCGCATAAACAATTGGTCGTTACGGCGATCAGCGAAGTGACGATATTGCCCGGTGAGCGAATCGGCGATACCGTAAAGCAAATGGCCTGGGAACAGGTCCGCGGGCTGCTCCAGGAAAATGCAAGCCAGAATCAGCAGCAGATGCTTGAGGTGCTGGATGCCAAGCAATATGTGCTGGATTCGCCTATGGTCACGACCACGCAGGAATTGGCCGATTATGCGCGCGCTTCATTTTTGCCGGGCCGCCCGCTGGTGGACGTTGTCAGCGACTTAATGCAGCGGATATACACCGACTTTACTTACGACCCTGCGTTTACGACGATAGCAACGCCGTTATCGACGGTACTTGCACATCGGCGCGGAGTCTGCCAGGATTTTGCGCACCTGGCTATCGGCTGTTTGCGCAGTTTCGGCCTATCGGCGCGATATATCAGCGGCTATATAGAAACCTTACCCGAATCGGGTAAGCCCAGGTTAATCGGCGCGGATGCTTCGCATGCCTGGTTTGCCGTGTACCTGCCTGGTACCGGCTGGCTGGATTTTGACCCGACTAATAATAAACTACCCTACGACCAGCATATCACGCTGGCGTGGGGACGTGATTACGCCGACGTCACGCCGCTGAAAGGTATCGCTTTCGGCGGCGGACAGCATACGCTGTCGGTATCGGTGGATGTGCTGCGGCTGGAATGACTGATTTAACGCTCCGTCTTGGCGCGCACGGAACGCCCTACTCGGCTGTAGGGCGTGCCGTGCGCGCCAGACGGAGCCAAACCTTCGCCACAACGTGGCGATTCTTAACATGCTGGACTAAGGAGGCTTTATGACAACTATACATCTTATCGGCGGCGAAAAAGGCGGCGTAGGCAAATCGGTGGTGGCGCGGGTATTGGCGCAATACATGATAGACAGCAATATACCCTTTGTCGGCTTTGATACCGATCGCTCGCACGGAGCCTTATTACGCTTTTATACCGATTATGCGTCGCCGACGATCATCGATAATTACCATAGCCTCGACACCATTATCGAAACGGCGGAGGCTAAT
>SCST01000670.1 GCA_004299465.1 Methylovulum sp.
CCGTACGTCCTGACGCCGGCCAAACAATCACTAAAGTGGAATGGTCTGTAGACGGCGCCCCGCTTAGCGTTGCAAAAAACCGCACCAGCCTGGTTCCCGCAACGGCGATTACCTCGACAGTACCCGATGCAGTCGCGGCCTCCGTGCGTGGCTTCCAAACCGGTAAAATTGGCGTACACACGTTCACCGCCACAGCAACTCAAAGCGATGGTTTAGTCGTTTCAGCGACAGGCGATTTTGAAATCGTCAAGACGCCTTTAGCCGGTGCCGATTCAGTCAAGAATGTCATCATCATGCTGGGCGACGGCATGGGCGCCAGCCAACGCACTGCGGCGCGCATCATGCTGAACGGCTATAGCCAAGGTAAAGTGAACACCAAATTGGCGATGGACAGCTTCCCGCACACAGCGATGATCATGACCGCGTCATTAAACTCTATCGTCACCGATTCCGCACCAGGCATGCAAAACTATGTCACCGGCAACAAGGCGAACAACAACCAGGAAGGTGTATGGCCTGACGACACGACCGCCAACTTTGATAACCCGCGTTTTGAATACCTGTCTGAATACCTGTCCCGCCAACAAGGTAAAAAACTGGGTATCGTCACTACCGCTGACGTATTCGATGCCACGCCGGCGTCTATGGCTATCCACACACAAAATCGCGGCGCAGGCACCGGCATCGTTGACCAGTATCTCGATGAAGCGGATACCGGCCTTACCGTATTAATGGGTGGCGGTCGTAAATGGTTCCTGCCTGCAGGAACTCCGGGTTCAGCTCGCTCAGACAGCAGCGATTATGTCCTGCCCAGCGACATCGTTGCCGGTTGGGGCGCAGCAAGCGGCGCACTCGACAGCACCCGCGACCTGATCGCCGATTTCCAAACGGCCGGCTGGAGCTATGCACCGGACAAAACCGCGCTGGACAGCGCAGGCACGCCAAGCAAATTACTGGGCTTGTTCGCTTATTCCAATATGAACGTTGCGTTGGATAAAATCGACGGTCGTCGCGGCAACCCTGCGGTAGTCAATGATTACGGTTTCACCGACCAGCCTATGCTGGACGAAATGACGACAAAGGCGCTCGACGTTCTGGACGCCAACAGCCCTAATGGTTTCGTATTAATGGTTGAAGCCGCATCAATTGATAAACAAGCGCACAATATGGACAGCGAACGCATGATACTCGACACTATCGAGTTCGATCATGCGATAAAAGTCGCGAAAGACTATGCAACTGCGCATCCCGATACGCTGGTATTGGTGACTGCCGACCATGAGTGTGCCGGTGCGGTTATTATCGGCTCATCTACCGTAACGGATGCCGACCTGCAAACCAAATTGCCTACCGCGGATTCTATGCGTAACACCGTAGTCGGCACTTATGAAGCAGCAAGCTTCCCGAAATATACTATCGCTGCCGACGGTTATCCAACGACCACCAATGTTGACAAGCGTTTATTGATCGGTTACGGCGCTAACGCGGACCGTTATGAAGACTGGCGCACTAACGTGCAACCGATTCGTGACAGCCAACAACCGTTCAATAATGAAGCGCCGCTGAACACTTACCCCAGCAATCCGCTGGAACGTGATGCTACCACGGGCTTCCTGATCACCGGTCAAGTTGCGGGTTCCAGCGCCGTGCATACCGGCGGTGACATCCCATTGTCAGCCTACGGACGTCATGCCAGGTTGTTCGCCGGCACCATCGACAACACCGACGTTTTCTTCTCTATTATGAAAGCGGTTGGCCGTAAGTAATTACAGCGGCTATTCCTGGCGCAGCATCGTGAACAACCGTGCTGCGCCAGCCCCCCCCTCCCTGTTAGCAAGTCGTCCTGCTAATCGAATACGACATCTTCATAAATATCCGCCAGACGCAAAACAGCGTGGTAATTTTGGTAATCTATAGCCAACAGCTCATCCGCCTCCAGCACAGCAGTCTGCCAATCGTCGTTGCCGTCACGGACAAAATAATCAACCCTCTCCCTGTCGCCAGCCACGAGCAGATAATAGCGCAAACCGGGAATTTTTTGATAAGCCAATAATTTCTCGCGCCTATCGATTGCCGCTGTACTTTGCGATAACACCTCGGCAATCAAGCAAGGTTGTGCCTTGTAATTCTGGTCATTATCATCAGGATTACAAACCAGCATGACATCAGGATAGTAATAAATTCGGCCTTCATTAACACGCAATTTCATGTCACTTGAAAATACGCCGCAATGACCGCCACGCGCAGCAGCCCGCAAATAGAAAAAAATATTCCCTGAAATACGGTTATGGCGTTCGTTTGCTCCCGCCATCGCATAAATCTGCCCATCGACATATTCATGACGACAATCAGCCTTTAATTCAAACGCCATATAATCCCGCTCGCTTAAATAAGGTATCTTTTGTAAAGCGCTCATGCAAATTCCTCAAAATAATAACTTGAGATCAAACCAGGTAGTCCGCCGCCAAACCTGTAAAAACCGCCATGCCGAACCAGTTGCTGTTTAAAAAAGCTTTAAAACACAAGGTTTTTTCCCGGTGAAAAATGAGCTTTTGCTGGTATATCGATAACCCGGCCGCAACCAGCAGCCCCAAGTAATAAGGCCAACCCAAATACTGCATTTGCCCGACAATAACCAACAGGCCCAACATAATAAGCTGCAAAGCCGCTATGATCTGGCGGTCGTAGTCGCCAAACAGGATAGCGGTAGACTTAACGCCGATTTTTAAATCATCGTCTTTATCAACCATCGCGTACATCGTGTCATAAATCAGCGACCACAAGACCACCGCCAGGTACATCACCCAGGCGACGGCAGGAATAGCATTGCTTTGCGCGGCAAAAGACATCGGCACCGCCCAGCCGAACGCTATGCCCAGATAGGCTTGCGGCAAATGCGTGTAGCGCTTCATGAACGGGTAACTAGCGGCGAGGAATGCGCCGGCGAACGACAACATGACCGTGTAGATATTCAGCAACAACACCAAGCCGAAAGCGATGAGGCACAAGACGACGAAAACCATCAACGCTTCTTTCGGGCTGACATTGCCGGTCGCTATAGGCCGCTGTTTGGTGCGCTCAACATGCGGATCGAAATCGCGGTCGGCATAGTCATTAATCACGCAGCCTGCGGCGCGCATCACGACGACGCCGGAGCAAATCACCGCCAAAACCGGCCAGTCGGGCTTGCCGTCGCCCGCTACCCATAGCGCCCATAATGCAGGCCACAACAATATCAATATGCCGATAGGCCGGTCGAAACGAGCCAACACCCAGTATTGTTCCAGCCTTTCGATTATCCTTGCCATTATTTTGTTACCTTTTTCAATATACCGGTTTTGTTATAGTGCTATTATAGCTTTTTGTGTTGGAAGTGTGGGGAACCATGAGCGTCATCTGCTATCACAATCCGCGTTGCGGCAAATCGCGCCAGACCTTGCAATTGCTGAAAGCGCAAGGCATTGAACCGGAAATTATCGAATACCTGAAAACACCTCCCAGCGCCGCTGAATTAGATAATATCCTGCAGAAACTCGGCATGGAGCCACGCGAACTCATGCGCAAAAAAGAAGCCGAATACAAGACAAACGGCTTGGATAATCAATCCCTGGACAGGCAAACGCTGATTGATTTCATGGTAAATTACCCTATCTTGATCGAGCGCCCGATTGTTATCGCCAATGGCAAAGCGGCTATCGGTCGCCCGCCGGAAGCGGTATTATCTATCTTGTAATCACTATCTCCCCCAACAAAGACAATGATGACAAAAATCCTGGTTCTTTATTTCTCCCGCCACGGTGCAACCGCAGAAATGGCCAATCATATCGCCCGCGGTGTAGAATCCGTTCACGGCGCTGAAGCCGTGCTGAGAACGGTCCCCGACATATCAAGTGTCTGTGAAAAAACGGCAGACAGCATTCCCGCGTGCGGCGCGATTTACGCAACGCTGGATGACTTGAGACATTGTGACGGCCTCGCTTTGGGCAGCCCGACACATTTCGGCAATATGGCGTCGCCGCTCAAATACTTTCTCGATAACACGACCGAATTGTGGTTTTCCGGCGCATTAGTCGGCAAACCGGCCGGAGTATTTACGTCAACAGGCAGCTTGCACGGCGGCCAGGAAAGCACCTTGCTGTCAATGATGCTGCCGCTTATGCACCACGGCATGCTGTTATTGGGCCTGCCCTATACTGAAGCAGCCTTGCGCGAAACAAGCTCGGGCGGCACACCTTACGGACCCAGCCGCCTGGCGTCCGAACTTACCGGCTTGACCGAGCAGGAAAAAAACCTGTGCAGGGCGCTCGGTGCGCGCCTGGCCAAAACCGCATTACTTTTGAAACCAGCTTAACACCGTGTTCATAACCATAAACCCCATCTATTATTATGCCGTTGCCTTGGCCGGCTTTTTCGGGCTGTTTGCCTTATTAATGCTATGGCCCACCGTGCTGGTGCCCTCCGCCAAATTCCCGGTTGCGCTGGTTTTACTCATTACCGTTACCCCGTTATTGTTACCGATGCGCGGCATGTTGGAGCGCAAACCGAAAAGCTGCGCCTGGGCGGCCTATGTCAGCCTGATCTATTTTGTACACGGCTCGGCTGAAGCCTATATCAATGTCGCCGAACGGCTTTACGCATCGCTCGAAATCATGCTGAGTTTGATGCTTTTCCTGGGCGCTACACTCTATATACGTTTTACAGGAAGCCCACGCTGATTATGGCCGAACAACTTCCTGTCAACTTTGAATTCAGGGCGAACCAGACCTTTAAAGATTTTTTCGCAGGCAGCAACCAGGAAATCATCGATCATTTAAAAAACTGCGTAAGCGGAGACGGCGAACAGCAAGTCTTTATCTGGGGCGCACAAGGCCTGGGCAAGAGCCATTTGCTGCAAGCCTGCTGCCAGCATGCGCACCAGCAGCAGTACAGCGCCTTTTATTTTACCTTGGCGCCTGGACAACTGCCTGACCCGGCGCTGTTAACGGACCTGGATAAATTTGACGTTGTTTGTCTCGACAATATTGAGTACATCGCCGGCGACCCGGTATGGGAACAGGCTTTTTTTAATTTTTTTAACCAGCATCGAAGCAGCGGACACAAGCTTATCATTTCGGCGGCATGCGCACCCGGCAAGCTCGCAATCCAATTGCCCGATCTTAAAACACGTCTAAGCTGGGGCTTGGCGCTAAAATTACAGCCTTTAAGCGAAAGCGACAGCATTGCGGCGTTAATCTTTAAAGCCGACCAGATGGGTTTTGAGATTTCGGCGCAAGCGGGACGTTTCCTGCTGACGCATTATGACCGGGACTTGGCATCGCTATGGGCCTTGCTGGAAAAACTGGATCGCGTGTCATTAGCCGCTAAACGCAAATTAACCCTGCCCTTCCTGAAAAAAATCCTGGCCCAAACGCTGCCATGAGCAGCACGGCATGTAATTTTCAGCCCGCGCTGCCGGCAAAGGTTGCCGCATACGGGCGCGCAATTGCAGCGCCTTACCTGGAATCCATTTATGCCTTGATGAAAACTCATGACAACTATCGATTACCTCGTCGGTGTTAGCAAAACACTGCGCTTACTCTTCATACCCGGCTTAATGTTGATGGCCTTAAGCGCCCATGCGCAAGCCCCTGAAGGCACCGATGATTTATTCGGGCAAATCCAGGCGCTGCAAAGCCGGATGCATATCGAAATCACCGGCTTGGAGCGCATCCAAAATGAAGCGGCAATCACTACCCGCGGCAGCATGGAACAGCAGCTCGAACTACTGTTAGCCCCGTTCAACCACATCATCAGCCGCAACACTAAAGGCCAGGTTGAGCGCGTCGTCATTATCAATAAAAAACAAAAGCAGGAAATCGAGCGTATTGTCTTGCCCACCCGCCTGCAAGGCAATCACTTAACGGTTTCGGTATCCCTGTCGGGTGACGGCAGGCTATGGCAAACCCTGGATATGATTATCGACACCGGGGCGGATTTAGTCGTCTTGCCGGAATCGATGATAGCCCGCTTAGGCCTTAGCGACAGCACGTTTACCGAACATAAGATGCAGACCGCCAACGGCATGACCGAAGCCAAAGTCGGTGTATTGCAAGAACTGAGAATTGCCGGGGAAACCGTTGCCCATGTAGAAGCGGCGTTTATTGCCGACAAGCTTTTAGCGGGGAACAGTTTGTTGGGCATGAGTGTTTTGGGACGCTATCAATTAAACATCGATGATAAATCCCGGTTGATTACTTTGTTTAAAAAATAATGTCGCAACTAACCGTCAAATACAATAGAACGCTGATGACGCAGATGCCTATGATAAACACAGATAATTATGTTATCTGTGCGTCAGCATCATCAGCGTTCTATTTTCATGCTGTTATGAAGCTTTCTTCATGACAACCTCAGGGTGAAAGGGTGCTTAAGCTTCGGTCACGTTGATTTCCGGGCTTTGCTCGACTAATGTGATGCTTTGTTCAACACGCGGAATGATTTTTTGAATACCCAAACGGGTTTTAGTATTGATGACTAAAGGCGATGTCAGCGAACCCTTAATAACCGGTTTACCGTCATCATTGTTATTTTTTTGCAAAATCAGTAAAAAAGCCAAATCGTTGATATCGCTTAAATCCAGCAATTTCTCCTCTTCATCGGTCAATACGAACAGATAGTTAATATTGAAATTCGCAGGATCGGCAACCGAGAAGCACAGCTCCTCGTCATCTAAGGATTGAAGCCTGTAAATAATTTCATTACCTTCCTGGTGGAACAACTTGTAAGTGGTTTGGCCTTCAAAGCCTGGTATTCCCTGCGGAAAGGTTATTACCGTGTCAGGGTCGATAATGATTTGTTCGTCAAATAAACTCGTTCTAATTTCCATCGTGGTTTCCTCTTGGGTTGGTTGGTGCTTGTGGATTATGCAGTATTTAGAAAAATGCTCACTTCTCATTAAGCATAGTAATATTCGCTAGACTTGCCAGGTCTATATCTTGCCAATCATAAGAAATTACGAAAAATGTTTTTAACATGATGTTTATTTTATTATTTCTTTACCCTGAAAGTCCGGCTTGCCGGGTGAGACCCGTACCAACTGATGACAAGCCAATGGTAGATGCCGTTATCGCTGGTCAAACCCAAGCTCTCCAACGACGCCGCAGACAGCCTCACTAATCCGCCGGTATGGGAAATGCCTATGCTGATGTCTGTCGAAAACTGCTTCCAGTAAATGTTCTCGCCGGTAGCCAGGTTAGCCGGATTGCCTGCTATATAGAAGGTCCAGGGCGTTTCGCAGTAGCTGCCGTCCGTTGTCCACCCGAAAACATATTCCTTGCCATTGGTCAAATCGATTTCTTCGCAGGCGGCAGGCTCAACCAGGCGGACATTGCAACCGCCTGATGTTTCATCGGATATCAGGACAATATCACAAGCCGCCATGTTATTGAATGACTTAACGGCACTCCATGGACCATTACCCAAAGCATTTTTTGCCCTGACTTTCCATTCATGGGCTATCGCCGTCAGTCCTGTTGTCGGTGTTACGCTGCAAGACCCTGTGTTGGAAGGACAACCGGCCTGGGCGATAGCATACCATTTATCGATAACGACGCCGGTCGACGTGCGTACATTCAAATTATATTGTCCTGCGCCTGAAACCGCTTTCCATTTATACGCCGGCGTTGCCGTACTTATGTCACCGGCAGGGGACAACAAGGCCGGGGCATCAGGCACGCCCCGCCGGAAAGATTTGCTCGCCTGCGGCCCGTAACCTGCGGTGTTTTTCCCTTTTAGCTTCCAGGTATATTTCCCTATTTCCAAGGTCGTCGCAGGCGTAACCGTACACAGTTCGCCTTCATTCGCACAATGCGCCTGGCTCGCCGTATAGGATTGATTGACCAGGATGCCGGCCGCATTGCTGACGACCAGTTTATATGAGGTGCTGCCAACTGCCTGTTGCCATTTATAAGTCGGCTTTGGAGCGCTTATCGTGCCTGACGGCGACAACAGCACAGGAAGACCCGGAACGGCAACGGCTAAGGCATCTTCAGCGGCATCCGCCGTATTTGATACCGTTGCCGACAGGCACAATCCGGCCATTAACATAAAAAAGGCATGACGTATTGGTTTCATGATCTGAAATCTCCAATTGACAGGCGCGCGCGGCGCACCCTACGGCTACGAATTCACCTGGAACCTATCTGTGTACTCTACCTGCCCAGGCGTTGCTCGGTTTCAAGCACCTGTTGCGTCGTTTGCAAGACGGTATCAGGATTCAGGCTCATTGAATCGATACCGATTTCAACAAGATATTCGGCCATTTCCGGATAATCCGACGGCGCCTGGCCGCATAAGCCGCAATGCCTGTGATTGCGCCGCGAACCTTCGACGGCAAGGCGGATCATTTCCTTGACTCCCGCGTCGCGTTCATCAAAATCATCGGCGACAATCGCAGAATCGCGGTCTACGCCCAACGTTAATTGCGTCAGGTCGTTAGAACCGATAGAAAAACCGTCAAAATGTTCGGCAAACGCATCAATCAGGATGACATTATTCGGTATCTCGCACATGACATAGATTTCCAGGCCATTCTCGCCGCGCGTTAAACCTTGTCCGGCCATATAATCGAGTACGCGCTTGGCCTCGTCGATACGCCGGCAAAACGGGATCATCAAAATCACGTTGCTCAGGCCCATATCCTCGCGTACGCGCTTCATCGCGGCGCATTCCAGCGCAAAGCCTTCGGCGTAAGCAGGATGGCTGTACCGCGACGCGCCCCGGAAACCGATCATCGGGTTTTCCTCGGACAGCTCAAACCAGCGTCCGCCCAGCAAGGTCGCGTATTCATTGCTTTTAAAATCAGACATGCGCACGACGACAGGCTTGGGATAAAATGCCGCGGCAATCGTGCCTACGCCTTCCGACAAGCGTTGTATAAAAAATTCCTCGGCATTTTTATGATGCCGAGCCAGTTGCGTCAACTGTTCGCGCTCGCCGGCATCCTGCACGCGCTCAGGATGCAGCAGCGCCATCGGGTGCGCCTTGATATATTCGGTAATAATGAATTCCATCCGCGCCAGTCCCACGCCGTCATTCGGCAGGAAACTGGTTTTAAACGCGAGTTCCGGGTTGCCGATATTCAGCATGATCTTGGTTTTAGGACGCTTCAATCCCGACAAATCGGTGGTTTTGATTTCATAGTCCAGCGTCCCCGGATACACCTTGCCGATGTCGCCTTCGGCACAGGATACCGTGACCGGCGTGTTATTTTTAAGTGTTGTCGTTGCGTGGTCACAGCCGATAACCGCCGGAACGCCCAGTTCGCGCGAGATGATCGCCGCATGGCAGGTTCGTCCGCCGCGATTGGTGACGATCGCCGATGCAATTTTCATGACCGGCTCCCAGTCCGGCGTCGTCATATCAGCCACCAGCACATCGCCGGCCTTGAACCGGCCCAGGTGCTCGACGCTGTCAATAATGCAGGCGTTACCCGCCGCAATTTTGCTGCCAACCGCATGCCCGGTGATCATAGGCTCGGCTTTATCTTTAAGCACATATTGCTCCAGCATCATACCGCGCAACTGCGACACGACGGTTTCAGGGCGCGCTTGGACGATATACAGCTTGCCGTCCAGC
>SCST01000671.1 GCA_004299465.1 Methylovulum sp.
AGTTGTTCGGTGAGTTGGCGGGCGTCAATGTCCATGATGTCGTGCCGAAATCGCATACGCTGGACGCGAAGCCAATGCTGCCTTACCTGACAAAAACCGATGCAAGCAGCATACGCACGATGAATTACACCGAAATGGGCACCAATATTGCCACCGCCGGGGTCACGCCACCGCCTTGCGTGATTCCTGCCGTCAACAGTTGTGTGCAGGTTTTTCCGCAAAAAGGCGTTTGTGAGGACCAGGGCGGCACCTGGTACGGTGCTAACGGCGCTGCCGGTGCGGAAGGCTTAAGTTCCTGCTGCGCCGTCAATGACTACCTCAAGGCTAACGGCCAGCCGGAAGTCGAATTATTAGCCAGCTCGCAGAAAGCCATCCGTAACAAAAACTTTAAGCTCGTACAGGCCGAGCGTTTTAATTGCGCCAGCAACCAAACCGAGACGATCAACGAGTTTTACCGCATCAACGAAGCGGTGCCGGTGCCGAAACTGGACAATGCGAACGCCGACCTGCTGCAACACGAGCAATTGACGCCGGTGCAGCAGGGTAATTACCAAGCCTTGCTGGCGGAGCTGCAAAACCTGCAAAACACTGCGGTCAATTGTCCCGGCGACGGCAACCTTGACTTAGTCGTCAACGACAAGGATCTCGAAAACTGGCAAACCTTCAGCACATCGAACGGCGGTAATTCCAGCTGGTACGATTTTAATCTCGACGGTCTCACCAATGAAGACGATCGCCTGATTATCGAACAGAACTTCGGTAAAAAATGCAAGGGAGCAGGCCAATGAGCGCCGGGGCAATACTGAAAATTATCGCATTGGCTGCAGCGTTGGGCGCCGCCGAAGTATACGGTGAGCAGGATACGGCGGTGCCCGCCGGTATGGTGTGGATTCCTGGCGGTGAATTTGTCATGGGCAGCGTTTCCGAAATCGCCAGGGCTGATGAGAAACCCGTACATAAGGTCAAAGTCGACGGTTTCTGGATGGACGCCACCGAAGTTACCAACGAGGAATTTCAGCGCTTTGTCGACGCGACGGGCTATGTCACGACGGCCGAGCAAAAGCCGAAGATGGCCGATGTCATCGCGCAACTGCCGCCCGGCAGCCCGCCTCCGCCTGCTGAAAACCTGACGGCGGGGGCCTTGGTGTTTGTGCCGCCCAAGCACGACGAATGGTGGTGGCAGTGGGTGCCCGGTGCGAATTGGCAGCATCCGCAAGGGCCTGAGAGCAGCATTAAGGGCCTGGAAAAACACCCGGTCGTACAGGTGTCATGGTTCGATGCCGTCGCCTATGCCAGATGGGCGGGCAAGCGTTTGCCTACCGAAGCGGAATGGGAATATGCGGCGCGCGGCGGTTTAGCGGAGAAAACCTATGTCTGGGGAGAACAACATCCCTTGCAGGGAAAGCCGCGCGCCAATATCTGGCAAGGCGAATTTCCGGGACATAACGCCGGTTCCGACGGCTATGTCGGGACCAGCCCTGTACGCAGCTACGAACCGAACGGTTACGGCCTTTACGACATGGCCGGTAATGTCTGGGAATGGGTGCAGGATTGGTACCGTCCCGACACTTACCTCCAGAGAACAGGGCAGGCGCTTACCGTCAATCCCGCAGGGCCGGATAGCAGCCTGGACCCGGAAGAACCCTTCGTGCCGAAGCGGGTTCAGCGCGGCGGCTCGCATTTATGCGAAGAAAATTTTTGCGCCAGCTACCGGCCCAGCGCACGCATGAAGGCCAGCCCGGATACCGGTCTTATCCATGCCGGGTTCCGTTGCGTCCGTTCAGCCGAGCCTAAAAACGGCGCGGTACGGCGATAAAGTAAATGATTTGGGTGGGTTAGCCTGTCGATAGATAATGTGAGTAGCGAAAGGTGCGCACTACACTTCAGGTCGCGGCAACAAGCTGGGTCCGCTATGTTGGTTTAATATATACTTCAAGCGCCCATAATTTGCGCTTTTTCAAAGCGCTGAAACCGCAAGGCAAGCAAGGAGTCAAGAGCGGCTTTATGTTTCGAATGAGTTTGATCCAGGCAGTCCGTAATGGCTGCTTTAAAAGGGCTGAGTAGTTACGTTTTTTCTGGAGTTAGCAGTTGGCCTTAAGTTTACAGGAAGCCTTTTCATCATTGGAAGACCCGCGCATAGAGCGGCATAAGAGACATCAACTGCTTGACATCATTATCTTGACGATATGCGCGGTTATCAGTGGAGCGGAAGGCTGGGAAGCCATAGAAGCGTTGGGCAAAGAAAAGCAAGATTGGCTGCGCAAATGGATAGGGTTGGAGAACGGCATCCCCTCACATGACTGCATAGCACGGGTGATTTCGCGGCTCGACCCCGGAAAATTAAGCGAATGCTTTATAGCTTGGGCACAAAGCGTTGCCGAATTGGCGCTAGGTGAAGTCGTCGCCATTGACGGTAAAACCGCCCGCCATTCCTACGATCGCAAGAATAAGCTGGGGGCGAGCCAAGCCGGTATCTCGCTGGGTCAGGTCAAGACTGAGGCGAAGTCCAACGAAATACCCACAGGGCACACGTCACCGCGATACCTGCTTTGCTGGACTTACTCGAAGTTAAAGGCTGCATCATCACGATCGACGCGATGGGCTGTCAGACCGAGATAACGGAAAAAGTCATTGAAAAACAAGCCGATTATGTCCTCGCGGTGAAAGACAACCAAAAGCGTTTGCATGAGGCCATTATCGATTATTTCGAGGAGGCTATAGCCGCCAACAAACCGGGCTTGTGCCAATTGCAGACCGTTGAGGAAACGGATGCAGGGCATGGGCGCATCGAGATACGGCGGTGCTATCTGTCGACCTGTTTGGACACCCTGCCCGATGCCGAAAAATGGAAAGGGCTGAAAGCTATTGGCAGGGTCGACAGTGAACGGGTCATCAATGGCCAAACGACCCTTGAACGGCGGCACTACATCTGCTCTTTGGCGGACGTGAAGCCCTTCGCCCACGCAGCGCGGGCGCATTGCACCCGAGGGGGCATAAAGGGAATAGAAAATTCCCTGCATTGGGTCTTGGATGTGACCTTTAGGGAAGATGACTCGCGCATCCGTAAAGGCTATGCCCCGGAAACTTTAATATTGTCCGCCAACTCGCCGTCAATTTACTAAAAAAGGAGCCATCCAAATTGAGTATCAAACGAAAACGGTTTATGGCCGCCTTAAGTGATAAATTTAGGGAAAAAGTGATTTTTTCAACCTGACGTTTTTATGCGCTTGCCCTGAAGCAAGTTAATTTTTTATGAGAAAGCCGTGCTGGATCTGGTAATTATCCTTGTTAGTTCGCTTCGGTAACGTCGCCGCAATTCGTTACCGTTTCATCATTTTTTAACCGGAGGTCAATATGAATGAAGATACCTTGAACATGGAAGTCAGAAAATACCTGAAACACGTTGGTGTTACATCGCAACGTGAAATTGAGCACGCCATCCTGAAGGCGATTGAGTCCAAAATGATCAGCGACACCGGGAGCATAGCGATTAAGATGAGCCTATCGATACCCGATGTCGGCTTGAATTATTGCATTGAAGGGCAAATAGCCTTGGAGTAAACCTCAGGATTGGTACCCAGCAATATTTACAGGCACAAAACCTTTATCTTGAGCAAGAGGCCGACCCTCGCCCCACCGGGAATAGTCAGCGCAAATCCTGGGCGAGCAAGCCGACATTGCCACCTATCGCCGCGGTATTTATCGTCACGGTCTGCTCAACGGCAAAGCGGCGCAGATAATCGGGGCCGCCGGCTTTCGGGCCGGTACCGGAAAGCCCCATGCCGCCGAACGGTTGTACGCCGACGATGGCCCCTATCATGTTGCGGTTGATGTAAATATTGCCGACTTTTACGTTCCGCCGGATGGTCTTGATGGCCGCATCAAGGCGGCTGTGTATGCCCAGCGTTAAGCCGTAGCCTGTGGCATTGACGGCGGCGATGACCCGATCAAGTTCGGATTCACAATAACGGACCAGGTGCAATACCGGACCGAATACCTCTCCTGTCAGTTGCGATAACGACTGTATTTCGACCAGGCTGGGCGGGAAAAAACTGCCGTGGTCGAGGCCTTCGGGCAGGGGCGATTGATAGAGCACCACGGCCTGCCGCCGCATGATCTCCAGATGAACGGCCAGTTTAGCCAGCGCATCATCATCGATAACCGGCCCTATGTCGCATTGATACCTGCCGGGATCGCCGAGGCTTAGTTCCTGCATCGCACCAATCAGCATCGCGATGGTTTTATCGGCGATTTCCTCTTGCACAAACAAGACCCGCAAAGCCGAGCAGCGCTGGCCCGCGCTGTTGAATGCCGAGACAACGGCGTCTTGCACCAATTGTTCGAGCAATGCCGAACTGTCGGCAATCATGACATTCTGGCCGCCGGTTTCGGCCAGCAGGGGCACGATGTCCTGATGATGCTGGGCTAATTCGCGGTTGATAAACTGCGCAGTCGCCGTGGAACCGGTAAACGCAATACCGGCGACCCTGGGATCAGGCAGCACATAGCGCCCGGTCATGCTGCCGGTGGCCGGTAAAAACTGCAATACCTGTTCGGGTATGCCGGCCTGATGCAACAGCCGGACGCAGCGTAGCGCAGTCAATACCGTCTGGGTTGCCGGTTTGGCGATAACGGTGTTGCCGGCAGCGAGGGCTGCCGTTACCTGGCCGATAAAAATGGCGATAGGGAAATTCCACGGGCTGATGCAGACATAGACGCCGCGGCCGTAATGATAAAGCCGGTTTTCTTCACCGGTAGGACCCGGCAGTTTGATCGACTCGCTGAATAAAGCCAGCGCGGACTGCGCATAATAGCGGCAATAATCGACCGCCTCCCTAACCTCCGTCAAGGCGTCCCTGATCGTGCGCCCGCCTTCACGCACGCATAAGGAAACCAGCTCCAGGCGGTATTGTTCGAGCAGATCGGCGGCCCGTTGCAAATATTCGGCGCGCTTTTCGACAGGGCAAAGCCGCCAATCGTTAAACGCCTCTGAAGCTTCGTTTAACGCCCGACCAATGTCAGGCGGTCCTGCCAGAATAACGGAGCCGACGGTCAAGCGCTTATCGTAAGGATTAACGACAAGCTGTTCCTGGCCGGAACAGGGACAACCGTTGACTAACGGCGCCGACGTCCAGTGCTTATCGGCTAAGGCATTCAGCTCTTCCTGCAATTGTTTCAGTTGTTCCGGGTCAGCCAGGTTTAAGCCGTGGGAATTCAAGCGCTGCTCGCCGAATAAATCTTTCGGCAAGACGATTTGCGGCTTTTCGACTAATGTCCCGATGATACCGACAGGATCGCGCACCAGTTCGGCGACGCTGATATCCGGGTCATCGAGCTGATTGATAAAGGACGTGTTCGCACCGTTTTCCAGCAAGCGCCTGACCAGATAAGGCAATAACTCCCGATAATGGCCGACCGGCGCATAAACACGGCAAGGCTTGGCCCCGTGCCGGTTTTCTGTAATTTCCCGGTAAAGCCCCTCGCCCATGCCGTGCAAACGCTGGAACTCATAATCCGGATGCAGTCGGCCCATTTGCAAAACAGCGGCGACGCTATGGGCGTTGTGCGTTGCGAATTGCGGATAAAAGACATCAGGCCGGGATAACAGAAATTGCGCGCAAGCCAGATAAGATAAATCGGTCATCGATTTATGC
>SCST01000672.1 GCA_004299465.1 Methylovulum sp.
TTTTGATGTCGCCGAATGCTGGAATCCTGATAAGCCGATAATGCCCAAAGTTAACTTGCTAAATGACGCGCTTGAATGTGCGCTACGCGGCGATTTTATTAATGCCGAATCTTTTATTGATATGGCGCTATTGCTGAATGCAAACGACAACCGGGCAAAATTTAACAAAGGCTGGTACGAGCTGGCAAAAGGCAATCTAAACCACGGCATGCGCCTTATCGCCTGCGGACGCAATGAAAACGTTTTTGGAAGTCCGCCGCCGTCTGGAATGCCTCTATGGGATGGACAGGATTTAACCGGAAAAACGGTACTGCTTAATCTTGAGGGCGGACTAGGTGATCAAATCTGCAATGCCCGCTTTGCAACCCATTTTGCTGGTTTAGGCGCTGCTGTTGTCTTGGGTGGTGCGGCTGAATTGGCTGCGACATTGATGCAGATTGATGGCGTGATTGCCTATGCCGAAAGTACCTGCGCTGGCGGCGTTTATCATGATTACTGGGTGCCTGCGATGAGCGCGCCGTTATTGCTTGGTCTGGAATATGACGGTCTTAGCGGAAAACCCTATCTACCCTGTGCTGATCGTGTGCGTGGTGATGTGCCGCGTGTCGGCATACGCTGGGCGGGTAATCCGGCATTTGAGCATGAGCAACATAGGTCATTTAACCCACAGCCGCTGTTTGATTTGCTGGGTGTCGAGTTGGTTAGTTTACAAAAAGATAGTGATGTATTTATACCCGATCATATCGAGCAACCTGATTTAAGCAGTTGGCAGGACACGCGGGCAGTAATCGAGTCGCTTGATCTGGTTATCACGAGCTGCACATCAGTGGCGCACATGGCGGCGGCAATGGGTAAGCCGACATGGATTATTGTGCCAATATTGCCCTATTATTTGTGGGCATTGCCGGGCGAGTTGTCGCCTTGGTATGAGTCTGTGAAATTATTCAGGCAGACCAAACAAAGTTGCTGGGATGACGTTTTTAAACAGGTTTCTGGTGCGTTAGATAGCTATTTAATAGAGCGGTGATTCTTGTATATGCAATTAATTTTTGCATAGCAAAACTAAAATAATTGGCATTTATCTCATATTTTTAGACTTATTTATCTCGCGCCGCTTCAAAATACACGCGATTCCATCACGCCCGTTTGCTTTGTCGAAGCGGCGCACAGCATAGGCGAATGGCGCAGCTTGCACCGTATCCAACAAATTTCAGACATGCTCTGGCATTATCGTTACGAGCAAGATTGGTATTTATGCCGACAAGGCGAACAGGCACAAGCCGAACCCGTAGCGAACGAATTAGAAGATTCTGCTACTGGCGATGATTTTACTGATGATTTTTTAAGCTCACTTAACTAAGGAGAAAAACAATGGCTACAAAACCAACTAAAACAACTGCATTTAAACTGCCCTCGGTACTGGCATTTAGCCGTAAACTTGAAGTTTCTGATGCGCTGATGACATCGGGCTTATGGACAAATATCGACCAGTCCGGCGCATGGCAACCCATTGCATTACATGAAAAAAGAAACCGCGCAACAAAAAGCCAATTTGGGGCGAAAGATGATCGG
>SCST01000078.1 GCA_004299465.1 Methylovulum sp.
GCCTGTCCGAAAGAGGCGCCCAGTTTGCCTGCGATTTTGTCGATTAAGCGTTCCTGGCGCGTAAAATCAACCAATTTTTCTGCACCGATGAGTTCTTTGGCGACAAAATCCTCATTACCGAAATCATCGGCAATGCCCAGTTTAACCCCGGCTTCGCCGGTCCAGACCAGGCCGGAAAACATATCGGGGGTTTCTTTCAGCCGCTTGCCGCGGCCTGTTTTTACCGCAGAGATAAATTGCTGGTGGACCTGGTCCAACAGACTTTGCATATAGCGTGTTTCCTCTTCTTTAGGCGGCGAGAACGGGTCCAGCATCGCTTTATGCGCGCCGGCAGTCAATAACCTGCGCTCAACGCCCATTTTTTGCATGATGTCGACAAAGCCGAAGCCGTCCATCAGCACGCCTATCGAACCGATCAGGCTGGATGGATTGACAAAAATCTTATCGCTGGCCGATGCGATATAGTAGCAGCCGGATGCGCAGACATCGCTGACCACCGCGTAGATCGGCAGCGTAGGGTGCTCTTTCTTGATTTTCCTGATTTCTTCGTAAATATAAGATGATTGCACCGGGCTGCCGCCTGGCGAGTTGGCATGCAGGATAATGCCTTTGGTGTTTTCGTCTTTTACGGCATCCCGGAGGCTTTCGATAATGTCGGCAGCGTTAGCATCTTTGTCTTCGGCAATGGCGCCGACGACATCAATAACGGCGGTATGCTGGCTGCCGGGCGAGTCAATTTCGGTCTTAAACTTGGGATAGACGGCAAGGCCGAGTAACGCGAGCAAGTAAGCAAACATTAAGAATTTAAAAAAAATACCCCAGCGGCGGGTATTTTTTTGCTCGGTAAGTGCGGCAAAGGCAAGTTTTTCTACGAGCTTGCGCTCCCAACCGGGTTCGCGGCCGTCATTTGCTGTGCTCGAAGTGTCCTTTTGGTATTCCATAGGGTTAACCTTAGATAAGTTGCAGTAATTCTGTCGGCTGCTTAAGACAGCGCAACGGATGGTATTGTTGCAAAAACGTTTCTGAATGTGCGCCGCACGAGACGGCTATAGACGATATATGTGCATTCCTCGCCATTTGCAAGTCATGAATGGAATCGCCGACCATCAGCGTGCGTTCATTCGGCGTATCGGCATGCTGCATAATTTCGTTAAGCATTCTTGGGTTGGGTTTGGAGGCGGTTTCATCGGCGCATCGCGTCGCACAAAACAGTTCGGTTGTTCCTGTGCCCGCCAAGGCCTCGTCTAAACCGGCGCGCGTTTTTCCGGTGGCAACGGCTAACTGGTAGCCTGATGTTTTTAATTGCACGAGCATGTCATAAACGCCGTCAAATAAATCATCCCGGCTGATCTGTTTGGAAAAATATTCCCGGCTGTAGTGACTAACCAATTGTTCGAGCTTGTCGGCGTTTGCCGTTGGGAACAGCGTTTGCATGGCTTTATCGATGCTGAGGCCGATGACATCCTTGGCGGCTTGGCGGCCAGGAACCGCACAGTCGCAACGTTCCCCGGCCGTTTGCAGGCAGTGGGTGATCCAGTCGATTGAGTCGATTAACGTGCCGTCCCAATCAAAAATGATTAAATCAAATCCGCCCTTCATCTTGTGGCCTCATGTTTTAAGGTTTCTTTTTTTAGTAAATGATCCAGTTCTTCCGGTAACGGCGCCGAAACAGTTAAGGGTTTGCCGCTTACGGGATGCTGAAAGGCTAATGTCGCTGCATGTAAAAACATACGCTTGTAGCCTTTAGTCTTGAATTGCTTATTGATCTCATCCAGTCCATAGCGTTCGTCGCCGACAATCGGGTGTCCGAGGCTAGCGGCATGGACCCGTATTTGATGTGTCCGCCCGGTTTTCGGCGACGCTTCAACCAGCGTGGCGTCCTGGAATAACTTCACGCGCCGGAACAGGGTCTCGGCTTCCTTGCCTGACGGACTGATGACCACCATGCGTTCGCCGCCCTGGCTGATATTTTTCAGTAGCGGCGCGGTGACGACCTGCTTTTTTTTCGCCCATTGCCCGGCTAGCAGCGCGGTATAGGTTTTATGAACCTGG